>CAMCBB010000019.1 GCA_945872875.1 Flavobacterium psychrophilum | reverse complement strand
GAAATTGCTTCTAAAATGGAATTGATTACCGCCGAAAAGAGAGATTCACAAGGGCTTTGTTTTATCGGTAAGGTAAGACTCCCAGAGTTTTTACAACAGCAATTACAACCCAAAGAAGGTACTATTTATGAAGTTCCTGCAAATAGTGAAATTTACAAACGAGTAAAACCAACATTTACTAATTTAGAAGAGGAATTGATATATGAATCTACTCCAATTACATATTTACCCTCAATGGGAAAGGTAGTTGGAAAACACCAAGGGGCCCATTATTTTACCATTGGACAACGAAAAGGTTTGAATGTGGGCGGAACCAAAGAAGCCTTATTTATTATCTCAACAAATGTAATTACCAACGAAATATATACTGGTCAAGGGCAATCCCATCCGGGCTTGTTTCAAAAAGCCCTGCGAATTCAAAATTCAGAAGTCCATTGGATACGCCCCGATTTAAAACTGGAAAATGGACAATCCATGGAGGTTATGGCCCGCATTCGATATAGACAAGAATTACAAAAAGCTAAACTACATCAATTTGAAAGTGGACTATATGTGAAATTTGAGCAACCGCAATCGGCAATTACTCAAGGCCAATTTTTAGCATGGAATGTTGGCGAAGAATTAGTTGGTTCGGGAGTAATTTCTTAATTTAGACTTATAATTAAAAAACTATGAAGAAGCTGATACTTATAATTACTTTATTTATTGCTTATGAGTCTTTTTCTCAAGAAGATGCTTGGGTTTATTTTAATGACAAGCCAAATGCAGTTGCATTTTTTAGTAATCCTTTATCAGAACTTTCTCAAAAATCTTTAGACAGAAGAACAGCACAGGGTATAGCATTAGTAATAAATGATGCACCTCTCGAAGTAACTTATGTTGACCAAATATCTTCGGCAACTGGTATAACCGTAATGGCCAAATCCAAATGGCTGAACTGCCTACATATCCGCGGAAGCGTTACTGATATTCAAGCATTATCTGCTTTGTCATTTGTGAATAATGTGCGCTTTGCTGATAATTCATTAAACAATAAAATGGCTACTTTAGCTGCTATTTCTCCTGTAAATAAATCTTTGGAGGTTCAGGAAAGTTTTAATTATGGAACTTCATTAAATCAAATTCAAATGCTGAACGGCCATTTATTGCACCAGACAAATTATACTGGTGGTGGCAAAATTATAGCAGTTTTAGATTCGGGTTTTTTTGGAGTTGATACTGCACAGCCTTTTCAAAGATTGTTTACCAATAATTTAATTCTTGGTGGTTATAACTATGTTAGTCAAAGTAATAATTTATATGTATTACACAATCATGGCACTATGACATTGTCGTGCATGGGTGGATTCACTGATAATCAATTGGTAGGAACTGCCCCAGATGCAAGTTATTATTTGTTTATCACTGAAGATGTCGCCACAGAAAATCCAGTTGAAGAAAGTTATTGGGTACAAGCTGCAGAAGAAGCCGATCGTTTAGGTGCGGATATTATTACCTCCTCCTTAGGTTATTTTGGTTATGACAATCCAAATTACAGTTATACTTATTCACAAATGACCGGAAATACAGCATTTGCTTCTAAAGGAGCAAATATTGCGTTTAGCAAAGGAATAGTGGTGGTTGCAAGTGCCGGAAATTCTGCAAATAGTGCAGATCCCCATATAGGAGTTCCTGCTGAAGCAAATAATGTATTGGCTATTGGTGCTGTTAAAGCAGACCGATCGTATGCATCTTTTAGTTCTATTGGACCAAGTTTTGATTTACGGGTTAAGCCCGATGTAATGGCGCAAGGACAAAGTTCGGTATTGTCAAGTACCGCTGGTAGCATTATTACTGCAAGCGGAACTTCTTTTTCATGCCCAATTATGGCCGGTATGATTGCCTGTTTTTGGCAAGCAATTCCTTGGGCAAATAACGCACAAATCGTACAATTTGTTAAGCAATCTGCAGATAGATTTTTAACACCCGATAATTTATTTGGATATGGAATTCCCGATTTTCAATTGGCTTTAAATATTGCAAATTTAGTTACGGTTGAAAATAATAAAGAGAATTTTGTTTTGTATCCCAATCCAACTTCTAGTTTTGTAACTATTTCATTTCCTGTTGATATAAATGACGCTAAGATTATGCTTTATAATTCATTAGGGCAGGTTGTGTTGGAAAAAACTATTTCTAAATCAGTTTCAACATTAAGTTTAGAAACTTTAAATTCGGGTGTGTATTATTACAAAGTACAAAGTGATATAGTAAGTCAATCCGGAAAAATAATCAAACAATAATGAACAGAATCACGCAACTTTTCAATATTAAATATCCAATTATTCAAGGTGGAATGATTTGGAATAGTGGTTATAAATTAGCTAGCGCCGTAAGCAATAGCGGCGGATTAGGTTTAATAGGTGCTGGCTCTATGTATCCCGAAGTTTTGCGAGAGCACATTCAGAAATGTAAAAAAGCAACCGACAAATCATTTGGAGTTAATGTGCCTATGTTGTATCCTAATATTCAAGAAATTATGGATATTATTGTGGAAGAAGGCGTGAAAATTGTTTTTACATCTGCAGGTAATCCAAAAACATGGACTTCATTTTTGAAGGATAACGGAATTACTGTAGTGCATGTAGTAAGTAGTTCTAAATTTGCTTTGAAAGCACAAGAAGCAGGAGTTGATGCAGTCGTAGCCGAAGGATTTGAAGCAGGAGGTCACAATGGAAGAGAAGAAACCACGACTTTGACTTTGATTCCTATGGTGAAAGAAAATATATCAATTCCATTAATTGCTGCAGGCGGAATAGCCACCGGTCGTGGAATGCTAGCTGTTATGGTTCTTGGTGCAGATGGCGTTCAAATGGGGAGCCGTTTTGTAGCTTCTACTGAAAGTTCGGCGCACGATAATTTTAAGAAAACAGTATTGGAAACAGGAGAAGGTGAAACCCAATTAACGCTTAAAGAATTAGCTCCTGTTCGATTAATTAAAAATAAATTCTTTAATGATGTTCAAGAATTGTATTTAAAAGGCCCAACAAAAGAGGATCTTAAAAATTTACTAGGAAAACGCCGTGCAAAACGAGGAATGTTTGAAGGTGATTTGGTTGAAGGCGAACTAGAAATTGGTCAAATTGCTGGACTAATACACGATATTAAACCGGTTGAAGTCATTATAAAAGATATTATCTCTGAATTTGAAGTAGCTAAAACAGAACTTAATTCTATTGGATTTTAAACTAATTCTTAACAATAACTTAGTGCTGCCAACATAAGGAATCCCTAATTTTGAAAAAAAAATACATGAAAAAATTACTTTACTTTTTTAATTTCATTTTCGTTATGAATCTTAATGCACAAGAACGACCAAAATTGGTAGTTGGAATAGTGGTTGATCAAATGAGAATGGAATATTTATACCGTTTTCAAAATGATTTTGTAGAAAATGGTTTCAATCGCCTCATCAATAAAGGCTATGTTTTTCATAATGCACATTTTAACTATATGCCAACATATACAGCTCCTGGGCATGCTTCAATTTACACTGGTGCAACCCCTTCTGTTAATGGAATTATTGGCAACGAATGGTATAATAGAGCTACAAGTAAAGAACGCTATTGTACCGATGATGAAACTGTTAAAACTCTAGGTAATGGATCAAAAACTGAAGGTGAAATGTCTCCAAAAAATTTGCTTTCAACTACAATTACCGACGAACTTCGAATGGGAACTAACTTTAAAGGTAAAGTAATCGGTATGAGTTTAAAAGACAGAGGTGCTATTTTACCCGCTGGGCATTTTGCCAATTGGGCATTTTGGTATAGTAAAACCGGAGCATTTATATCGAGTACTTTCTATGGAGATAAATTACCAGAATGGGTGAACGATTTTAACAACCAAAAAAACTACTTAAATTATATTAATCAAGGATGGGATTTGTTTAAACCTGAAGCATCTTACAACGAGAGTGATCCTGATGATAGTCCCTATGAAGGAAAATTATATGGAGTTGACAAACCTGTTTTTCCATATGATTTAAAAAAAATCTTTGATAAAAATGACGCAGGCATATTGAGAGCAACTCCTTTTGGTAATAATATTTTAGCAGATTTTGCATTGAAAGCAATTGAAAATGAAGCTTTAGGTAAAGATGATGATACCGATTTCTTAGCAATAAGTTTCTCTTCAACAGATTATGTAGGGCATATTTTAGGTCCACGCTCTATGGAATTACAAGACACCTATTTGAGATTAGATCAAACAATATCTGATTTATTAAATTATTTGGATAAAAATATAGGAAAAGATAATTATTTACTTTTTTTAACCGCTGATCATGCTTGCGCTGAAAATGCCAATTTTTTAAAAAATAATAAATTAAATGTAAAAAATATAGAGTATAAAGAAATTTCTAAAGCCATAAAAAAATTCTCGACAGATACTTACAACGATGATTTAGTTGCTAATTATTCTAATTTTAATTTGTATTTAAACAAAGATAAAATAAAAGAAAAAGCACTAAATTATTCAATTGTTGAAAAATCTTTTATTGATTTTTTAATGACACAAGAACACGTGAAAAAAGTATATAATGAAGAGGATATCAAAAATTCTAATGGAAATGATTTTTATTTAAATATGATTTATAAAGGTTACGATGCAACCCAAAACGGTAATTTAGTAATATTAGACAAGCCAGGTTACATAGAATATGGTGCAACAGGAACTTCTCATGGAACACCATACGCCTACGATACCCATGTTCCTTTAATTTTTTATGGTTGGAATATTCCAAAAGGTGAAACCCATGACCACAAAGTAATTACACAAATTGCTCCAACTATAGCACAGAAAATTAAAGTTCCTTTTCCTAATGGAACCGAAGGAAAAGTATTGCTAGAGGTTTTGGATAAATAACAATTGTCAGTTTTAATTAATAGAATTTGAACCAAATTATTTTATATAATGGTTACTAAATTGATATACATTTACTTTATCAATTGAGACTAATTAATTACATTTGTGGCACTTTATAAAAAGACAAAATTTAATTATGAACATACACGAATATCAAGGGAAAGAGATATTAGCAAAATATGGTGTACGCGTTCAACGCGGCATTGTTGCTAATAATCCTGTAGAAGCAATTGCTGCTGCTAAACAACTTACAGAAGAAACTGGCACAAGCTGGTATGTAGTAAAAGCTCAAATTCACGCAGGTGGAAGAGGAAAAGGTGGCGGAGTTAAGTTGGCAAAAAACTTAGATCAAGTAACTGAAATTTCTGAGCAAATTATCGGAATGCAATTAATCACACCGCAAACTCCACCAGAAGGTAAGCAAGTACATAAGGTATTAATTGCAGAAGATGTTTACTATCCTGGAGAAAGTGAAACTTCTGAATTCTATATGTCGGTTTTATTAAACAGAGCCAACGGAAGAAATATGATTATGTATTCTACAGAAGGCGGAATGGATATTGAAGAAGTTGCTGAACATACACCACATTTAATTTTTACAGAAGAAATTGATCCAGCTGTTGGATTGCAAGGTTTTCAAGCTAGAAGAATTGCTTTTAACTTAGGTCTTTCTGGAAATGCATTTAAAGAAATGGTGAAGTTTGTTGATTCATTATATAATGCATACATCGGATCGGATGCTTCTATGTTTGAAATCAATCCGGTTTTAAAAACTTCAGACGATAAAATTCTTGCTGTTGATGCAAAAGTAAATATTGATGATAACGCGTTATACCGTCAACCAATATATGCTGAAATGCGTGACATTAGAGAAGAAAATCCAATTGAAGTAGAAGCTAAAGAAGCAGGTTTAAATTATGTAGATCTTGACGGAACCGTTGGATGTATGGTAAACGGAGCTGGATTAGCTATGGCAACAATGGATTTAATTAAATATGCTGGTTTTGAGCCTGCCAATTTCTTAGATGTTGGTGGAACTGCAGATGCGAAGCGTGTGGAGTTGGCTTTTAGAATTATCTTAAAAGATCCAAATGTAAAAGCGATCTTGATTAACATCTTTGGAGGAATCGTTCGTTGTGACCGTGTTGCTCAAGGAGTTGTTGATGCTTACAAAAACATGGGTGACGCTATTAAAGTGCCAATCATTGTTCGTTTGCAAGGTACCAATGCAGAAATTGCTAAAGAATTAATTGACAATTCTGGAATGCCAATTTTATCTGCAGTACAATTTCAAGAAGCGGCAGACCAAGTTCAAAAAGCGCTTTCTTAATTAAAATAAAATTATTTTATATAGAAAATCCCGAGTTTTGCTCGGGATTTTTTTTTTAACCTTTAGTGTTTTTGCCGTTTTTGTATTGTACTTTTTCTACAATTTCAATTTTCTTAGTTTGTTTTTTCGGTGCAAATTTCGGGTTCGAACCTGGTTTTTTCTTGAAATCGGTTTTTGGTTTGAAGTCTTTTTTAGGAGCTCCTTCCGATTTTGTGAATTCTTTTGGTTTAGCCTCTATTCGGTGCTTTGCAATTACATCCGCTGGTATTTTTGGACTCTCTTTAGTTCCTCTTAAGTAAATTACCAATCCGTTTAGGAAATTACGCAACACTTGGTCGCCGCATTCCATAAATTTAGGATGGTCTTCACTTCTGAAAAAATTACCCAATTCTCCTTTGGACATTCGGAAGTCAACCAACATTAAAATTTCTTCTATTTGGTCGTCACGCAACATTAAGGCAACGCGTAGCTTTTTGAAAATATCGTTATTGTTCATTTTTTAAGGTGCTAAGTTTCTCTAAGGTACTAAGTCTCTGAGGTTATTATTATTTTTTTTCTTCCAACTTCCAACTTCTGTCTTCTAGAAAAGCCAAAGGTACGCTTTTTTGAAACCTTCGCGCCATAATTTTTCATTGTGTTTTCCGCCTTTAACAATGATTTTTTTATTCAGCATTTGGCATTCGCAGCGTTTGGTATTGATTTGGTATTCCATTTTGTTTAAATCTTCCACCATATCGGCGTCGCCTTCGTTATCGCCACATAGAAAATAAATTTTGGTTTTATAGGATTTTGTTTGATTCATTAATTCGAAAATTTCTTTTTGGTTAAACCAAAATGAAGGGGAGAAGCAACCCACTTTTCCAAATACCTCTGGATATTTTAACGCTCCATAAAAAGAAACCAATCCGCCAAGGGAACTTCCCCAAAGACCTGTGTTTTTTGCATTTGCTTTGGTTCTGTAGTTTTTATCTACATAAGGCTTTAGCGTTTCTACAATAAATTTCAGATACGCATCGGCATTACCTCCGCCGTATTTTTCGTTTTTGTATGGTGTTAATTCTTCCATGCGTTTTACACCGCCGTGTTCAATCCCAATCACGATAACTTGCGCATGAAGGCTGTCTAGGCTTTCGTCAACACTCCATTCGCCAGCATAAGATGTTTTGGCATCCATTAAATTTTGCCCGTCGTGCATGTAAATTACCGGATACTTTTTAGTGGACTTCGAGTAATTTTCGGGCAGGTATACCCAAATCTTTTTAGTGCAATCCAGCTTTGGTGCTTCCAGAGTAAAAGAGCTTACATTTTGACTTGCTGTACTCGGTTTTGCTTCTTGAGCAAATGAAATACAAAACAAAAACAGCGCAGCTAGGGTGAATATAAATTTCAATGGATTAGTTATTAGATTCATTTTAAATGAATAATTTAGCTAAAAATAAACATTTTGAATAATACCAAAGCACAAAAAATAAGTTTATTATCCGATATGATTGCATTTGCGGTTGTGGATGGAAAATTGCACAAAAATGAATTCCAATTTCTATCGTTAATAGCGGATGATTTAGAAATAAATCCAGCAGAGTTTCAGCAATTATTTCATACAGAAAACCAAACCGAAGTAATTAAAGACGACTTTGAACGCATTCAACAATTTTACCGATTGGCACTCTTAATGCACAGCGATGGCATTTTGCATGAGCGCGAGGAAATCCGGATTCATGAAATCGGAATCGGGATGGGTTTGGATCCATTTGCTATGAAACGCGTCCTTAAAGCCATGGCTAAATCGCCAACGCGAATGCTAGCTCCCGATTATTTATTGGAAGTTTTCCAAGAACAGAATAATTAAGAAAATTATTGTTTAATAATTTTAATTACTTGTTCTGAATTTTCGGATGATAATTTCACAAAATAAATCCCACTATTTAAGCTAGATAGTGAAATCGATTCAATTGTATTTTTAAGTTCTTTTTCCATTACAATTTCTCCTAAAATTGAAGTAATTACACATTTTAATTTTTGAAAATTAGTATTACATTTTATTTCAATTTTATCAAATGTTGGATTTGGATGAACTGAAAACAAATTGTTTGAATTTTGGTCTATTGATAAGTTAGGTACCACAACGGTTTTGGTGATTGTATCCCAACTTTTTATATTGTTTTCAATATATAATTTTACTTGATAACTTCCTGCAACGGAATAATTATGTGTTGGGTTCTGGTCATTACTGAAAGTACCATCACCAAAATCCCACCACCACGCTTGGCTATTGGTGCTAGTATCATTGTATGAAACTGAAAGTTGATTTGGAGTCCAAGTGAAATCAGCGATTGGTTTATGTTGTTTCCACAAAAATTGAGTTATTCTATTTGTTATAATAGGTAAATAAGAATTACCACCTGTACCATTACTCCATGTACCATTAGTTGTTCCGTAAAACTCATGTGGCTCTCCTGGTACAAAGTAAGTTTCATGATTGGTAAATCCTAATGAATTTAATTTGGTATTTATTGGATTACTTCCATCTGCAGGAGGGAATGAAGAAAAATTAAATGGACTTCCGGTATTAAAACTAACAGAGGTATCTGCTTCACCATGAATTAATAAAACCGGAGTTGTATTTGAAGCTGTAATTAAATTGGTGCTTTGTATGGCACCCCACATTGAAACAACTGCGTCTGGTTTTCCATTAAAAGTTAAATTAGCACCAATATCTAAAGAGCCTAAACTTGGTGTAGTATGAAAAAATGGTGGAGTTATTGTTGTATAATTTACTATACCTGTCTGAGTAGGAATTTCAGATGTTTGATCTAAATAGATGGTATGAAGCGCAATAAAACTACCTGCACTGCTACCAATAAAATAGATTTTAGTTGGATCAATACCATATTGAATGGCATTTGCTCTTAAATATCGAACAGCAGCCCTACCATCTTGAATACCACGATAAACGGCTCTTACAGAATGTAATTCAGTGTTTTCTAATAAGCTAAATCCCATTCTATAGTCAATACTTGCTGTGACATATCCTTTTCTAGAGAGTGTATCACACAAAGCTTTCATATCATCAACTCCTTTATTACCTAATAAAAAAGCACCAGGATGTGCGAATATAACTGCTGGCCTTAAGTTGAAATTGTCACCAGTTGGTTTGTAAATATCCATTACTAAATCCTGATTTGTAATATTAGAATCTTCATTATAAACGGGACCACTAATTGCAGGTGCAACTCCGTAAATTACATTTGTAATTGCTGTTGAAGAAGGGAAAATTGAAGTAGTGTACCTGTAATCTTGAGACCAAGAACAGTTTACAATCAAGATACAAACAAGAAAAAATGCTTTTTTCATAGTGTTAAGCGGCCTATTTATTTTCAAAACTAACCATCCATTCAATTCCGTATTTATCTCTAAACATCCCAAAGTAGGAACCCCATGGGCTATCAGAAATTGGGAATTCAATATGTCCACCAGCAGAAAGACCATTGAATAAATGATCGGCTTCTGCTTTGCTTTCGGCACTGATTACTATTTTAGATCGGTTTTCGTTTTCGTTGGTTGGTCCCATCATTTCAGGAACATCATTAGCCATTAAAACCGAGTTGCCAATAGGTAACGCAATGTTCATTATTTTGTTGGCTTCTTTTTCAGATACCGGAAACGCCTCACTTGCCAAATCTTTAAATCGCATAATGTTGGTGAACTCACCACCAAATACCGATTTGTAAAATGTGAATGCTTCTTCGGCATTTCCATTAAAGTTGATGTGCGGATTGATTTGTGCCATAAAATTATTTTAGAACATGATGTGCCAATACTTTTTGTACATCATACACATTCACCGATTTATTAAACTGCTTTTTGATACTTGGTTGCGCCTCGCTTGAAATCCAAATTTTCAATTCGGCATCTAAATCAAATGTACCTGCAGTTTCAATACTGAATCTCGAAATGCTTTTGTAGGTAATTGTTTTATATTCCGTTTTGCTTCCAGTAATACCTTGAATGTCAATTAATATAAGGCGTTTGTTTGTAAAGATAAACGTATCACGAATTAGTTTAAAACCCAATTCTATTTCTTCTCCGTCTGTAAGTAATTGACCAAACTTTTTTGTTAATTCTTCTTGACTTACCGCACCTGCGTTACCAAGTAATGCTGAAAATAATCCCATTTTATTTATTTTTTAATTTACTTCAAATAAATAAAAAATATATTTAAAAACCAAAGTGAATTTTTAAATCTTCTCTTGCAGCGCTTTAATCTCATCGCGCAGTTTGGCGGCTTGCATAAAGTCGAGTTCTTTGGCAGCTTTTTCCATCGCTTTTCGGGCTTCCCTAATTTTCTTTTCAATTTCGGGTTTGGATAAATACAAACTTTCGGGTTCGGCTGCTTTTAAGGCTTGGTTTTCGTAGTATTGCGTTGAAACGGAGTTGTTTCCTAAAGTAGTACCCAAACTTTTATTTAGTGCTTTGGGTTGAAGGTTATTTTGGGTGTTGTAATTTATTTGCTTTTCGCGGCGGTAGTTGGTTTCATCAATGGTTTTTTGCATTGAGGCCGTAATCTTATCTCCATACATAATGGCTTTTCCGTTAATGTTTCGCGCGGCTCTACCCACCGTTTGGGTAAGCGAGCGATGGCTTCGTAAAAAACCTTCTTTATCGGCATCCAAAATTGCCACCAGCGAAACCTCGGGTAAGTCCAATCCTTCACGAAGTAAATTCACGCCAATCAATACATCAAACAATCCTTTACGCAAATCTTGCATGATTTCTACACGCTCCAAAGTGTCTACATCGCTATGAATATAACGACAACGGATGGAAACTTTGGTCAGGTATTTTGTTAATTCTTCGGCCATTCGCTTGGTTAGTGTGGTAACTAATACGCGCTCGTCTAACTCACAACGCTGCTGAATTTCTTCTATTAAATCATCAATTTGGTTCAAGCTTGGGCGCACTTCAATAATGGGATCCAGCAATCCGGTTGGCCGAATTACCTGCTCTACATAAACGCCTTCCGTTTTTTGCAATTCATAATCGGCAGGCGTTGCCGAAACATAAATCACTTGGTTTTGCAGGCTTTCAAATTCCTCAAATTTTAACGGGCGGTTGTCCATTGCAGCGGGAAGTCGGAAACCATATTCTACCAAATTTTCCTTACGACTTCGGTCACCACCATACATGGCATGTACCTGCGAAATGGTTACATGACTTTCATCAACCACCATCAAGAAATTATCTGGAAAATAATCCAACAAACAGAAAGGGCGCGTACCGGGAAGTCGACGGTCTAAATAACGGGAATAATTCTCAATTCCGGAGCAGTAGCCCAACTCGCGAATCATTTCTAAATCGAAATTCGTGCGTTCTTCCAATCGTTTTGCCTCCAGGTGTTTGCCAATTTCTTTGAAATAATCTACTTGTTTTACCAAATCTTGTTGGATATCCCAAATGGCAGCTTGTAATACATCTTGCGAGGTCACAAACATATTGGCGGGATAGACCGTTAGATTTTCGTATTTTTCAACTACCTGCGAACTTTGTGCATCAAAGGCTTCAATTTCTTCAATCTCATCTCCAAAGAAGTGAATACGAAACGGATCGTCTCCATAACTTGGAAATATTTCTAGCGTGTCGCCTTTAATTCGGAAATTTCCTGGACCAAAATCAGCTTCAGTTCTTGAATACAAACTTTGCACCAATTGGTGTAATAATTTGGTTCGAGAAATGACTTGGTTTTTATCAATTTTGATGACATTCTTTTGAAACTCCACCGGATTTCCAATTCCGTAAAGGCACGAAACCGAAGAAATTACAATGATATCTCTGCGACCCGAAAGCAAGGCTGAAGTGGTGCTTAAACGCAGTTTTTCAAGTTCTTCGTTAATCGATAAATCTTTCTCAATATAGGTTCCCGTTACCGGAATAAAGGCTTCGGGTTGGTAATAATCGTAATAAGATACAAAATACTGCACCGAATTATTTGGAAAAAATTGCTTGAACTCCGAATACAATTGGGCCGCCAGTGTTTTATTGTGAGCCAAAACCAAAGTTGGTTTTTCTACATTTTGAATCACATTGGCAACAGTAAATGTTTTTCCCGATCCGGTTACTCCGAGTAATGTTTGGTATTTTTCGCCATTAAGAATCCCTTTTGAAAGTTTTTCAATGGCTTGTGGCTGATCGCCTGTAGGTTTGTAATCGGATACGACTTGAAATTTCATGGAAAATTTTTCGAATTACAAAGTTAGCGAAGTTTGCCTAAAAATAGATTTGTTTTAATCGAAGCATTCCATCAATAATAAATCGCCTGTTTCATGAGTAATAGTAACGATTCCATCTTGCGAAACATGGTTGCTGTTGCCTGATCTATAGCCTAACGTTAACTCATCATTTTGTAATGGATAATACAAATTTGTACTGGTGATTCCGGTTACTTTTCCAACAGGAATTAACGAAATAGGCGTGTTAGCAGTATACCATTTTTCGAATTTATTTGGCAATAAAAATATTTTCGAATGGTCGTCCAACATCACAATTTTAATTTTATTTCGATATGAAACGATGTTGGTAATATTTGTAAGGGTGTGGTCGGCTCTTTTTCCGGTTGCCCAAACTACATTTACTGCTTTATGTCCTTTTTCAATGAGGTAATCAAGTGCTTTTTCTAAGTCGGTTTTGTCTTGGTTTGGCTTATGAACAATCTCCAAAGGATATTGTTTTTCTTTATAAATTTCGGGGTCAAAATCATTATCAAAATCACCCAAAAGCACATCTACTTTTATGTCAAGTTGCAACACACGGTCAATAGCATTGTCTAAAACTACCACAATAGGAGACCATTCTAGCAGTTGCCCCAATAAGTCAAAACTACACGAAGCTCCATTTGCAATGATTAATGCAGGCTCTTGGTCGTCGCGAACTATGTGGTGTGAGGACATATATTAGGTTTAAGGTTTAGGGTCTTAGGTCTTAGGTCTTGGGTTTAAAGTTTAAGGTTTAAAGTTTTTTACTTCCATCTTCCATCTTCCATCTTCCAACTTCCATCTTCCAACTTCCAACTTCCATCTTCCATCTTCCATCTTCCAACTTCCAACTTCCAACTTTGTTCTTTAGTTTACAATATAATTCCTTGTATCAATTTCCGATAAATGAAAATAACCTAGGGGGTAATCATTTTCGTCAGTTTGGTTCACAATATTTCCACGAAGTGTTGCCGGTGGTGTTGAAAACGGACTTCCGCCACTGCCACTTGCCGAAATATTTATCAATTTACTCATGTAATTGTGATAGCGTAATGAAATTCCTTGCAAACTAAAAAAGAGCTCATCGCCTGATTTTAAAACTATATTAGAATAAAGTCCAAACATTTGATTTCCATTAAAAAACTCATCCTTTTGTGCTCGGTATTTTGGTGCAATATCAGTGGGGTTTTTAATTCCTATAAGGTAATTGTTAACCTCTGCACCATTATCTTGAAAAAAGAATTTCACCTGAATCACATTTCCTCCAAAACCTTGAACGGTATTTTGTTCGACAGAATTGATTGATGGAGTAGCCAATAATTTTTCGGTTGCAGTGTAGAATTGACCAGCATGTTGAATGTTTAAAGTGTAATTTTCATTAATTACAGGAACGAAATTTGTACAAACATATTCTCCAGTATTTGGAGTTTCAATAAATACAAAAACCGTATTAGCGCTGTTGGTAACCGTAACCGTAGCACCAGAAACCACCGGAATAGTGGAACTATAAAAATCGGTAGTGGTGGTAAGTTTTATTTTTTGGGTGCTTCCCGAAGTGCCCTTTTGCCATAAAATATTGGCATCAATTACCAATTTAGGATTGGCAGTATCTAAAGGAATATCCACTTTGGTTTCACAGCTTGCAAAGAATACGATTACTAAAAGGAAGATGATATTTTTCATTTTATTAGAATTTAAAGTTATAAGAAACCGCAGGAACGATTCCAAAAATAGAAAGTTTGATTGCCTCATTTTGTCCCGAATCTTGGTTTTGACGGAAACTAATAGATGCTGCATTTTTTCGAGCATAAAGGTTGTAAATACTAAATACCCATTCGCGTTTCCATTTTCTTGATTCGTTGCGTTTTGGAGTTAGTGTAGCTGAAATATCTAGGTGATGGTATAGCGGTAAGTTGTTTTCATTTCGTAATCCATAACTAGGAACGGTAACACCTTGGTAGGTATATTGACCGTTTGGATAGGTTACCGGCTGCCCAGATTGCAGAATAAAATTGGCACCGAAAGTCCATTTAGTATTCCATTTATAAGAACTTGTAATCGCTAAATTATGGGTTTTGTCATAACCAGAACGGTACCAATTTCCGTTGTTAATTCCGGTTTCTTCAGCAGTTCTGCCTGGAGTTCTTTGTTCAGAACGGGATAGCGTGTAGGCAATCCAACCACTAAATTTTCCTGTATTTTTTCGAAGCATAATTTCAAGTCCGTACGAACGCATTTCACCATTTAATATTACTTGTTCGATGGCTTCATTTGCAATTAAATCGGCACCATCAATATAATCCATTCGGTTTTTGATTTTTTTGTAATAGCTTTCTATCTCAAGTGAATAGGCGTCATTTTTAAAATTAGTAAAATAACCAACCGCTACTTGATCGGCAATTTGAGGTTTGATGTAACTGTCGCTTGGCGTCCAAATATCTAAAGGAGTTGGCGATGCCGTGTTGGATACTAACTGTAAATATTGAACCATTCTGTTGTAACTAGCTTTAACCGATTTGTTTTCAGAAAATTCATAGGCAACAGAAAAACGAGGTTCCAAATTATCAAAGTTGGCTAAGGATTTATTTCTGCCATAAAATTCAGTTCCGATAGGTGTTGCTTTTTCATAAATTTTCAAATCCGAATCGAAAGTCACCGCTTGGTCATTTGCGTATAAATTTTTGGTAGAGCTTCCTAATCTTGAAAACATGCTGTATCTCACTCCGTATTCTATATTTATTTTATCGCTAATTTTTTGTTCTGCATCTAAATAAATAGCAGGCTCAAAAGCATATTTTTTTTCAATTTGCTTAAAATTGATACTCGAAGTAGAACTCGATGGGCTAATAGTTCCCGGATTAAAATCATAATAAATGGCATTGGCACCAAAATTTAATTTGATTTTGTCATTCAAATAATATTTGAAATCGTACTTCATATTATAGTTTTGAATTCCAGAGTCCCAATTAAATCCGATCAAATCTAAATTTAAACCATAATAGTAATCACTGTAAATCAACGATAAATTTGAAAATAATTTATCCGAATACAAGTGATTCCAGCGAAGATTTAAGGTTGAATTTCCATATGTATTTACAAAACTTTGGTTTAAAGAAAAGACATCTCTACCAAAATAACCCGACAAGTAAAGGCTGTTATTTTTGTTAAACTTATAATTTAATTTGGTGTTTAAATCGTAAAAATAGGCTGAGTTTTTATTGTTTGATAATTTCAAAAATAGATGAGCATAAGAAGCTCTTCCTCCAATTAAGAAGGAGCCTTTATCTTTCACAATTGGACCTTCGGCAAGTAATCTACTAGAAATTAATCCGATTCCACCATTCATATGAAAGGAGTTGCTGTTTCCGTCTTTTTGATAAATATCCAAAACCGAAGAAGCTCTTCCACCAAATCGTGCCGGAATACCGCCTTTGTATAATTTTAAATCTTTAATAGCATCCGGATTAAATACTGAGAAGAAACCAAATAAATGGGAAGAGTTAAAAATAGTTGCCTCATCTAAAAGTATTAAATTTTGGTCGGCGCCACCACCTCGAACATTAAAGCCCGATTGACCTTCACCTGCATTAGTAACTCCAGGTAAAAATAATATTGACTTAATTATATCAACTTCTCCAAGTAAAACTGGCATTTGCTTAATGGTTGCAATCGACAATTTGTTTACACTCATTTCTGGTTTTCTGGTGTTGGTTTTGTTCTTTTCCGAAAAAACGACTTCCTTTAACACTTGTCCAACTTCAGCTATTTGGAAATCTTTACGAATTTTTTTTGACAATGAAATTTTTTCGATAATACTTTCATAACCAACATAGCTAATTGTTAATTCGTAATCTCCTTTTGGCAGGGTAAGAGAATAAAAGCCATATTCATTAGTAGCTGTAAAAGCTTTTAATTCTTTTACTGCAACACTTACTCCAATTAAAGTTTCGTTATTTTTATTATCAGAAATGGTCCCGCTTATAGTTATTTTTTCTTGAGAAAATCCAAAGGTTCCAACAAAAATAAGTAGGAGAAGCAACGCTTTATTTTGTAATTGCATAGTATTTTATTTTGAATTGCAAATTTCACAAATTTAATCAATAAATGCTTTCTAACTAATGTTAATGATTGGTTAATAATTAATAGTGGGTAATTTTTTTTTAAATACATTTACATAATTAATATTTGGTATGAAAAATTGTATTTTTCTATTTGTTTTAATTTGTTTTTCCTTTTCAGCTTTTGCACAATTTGAAGCGTCAAAGCGAAAAATGAATATATCTGCTAAACCTGATAAGAATCTTACTCAGAAAGCCACTGTGCCTGAAAAAGTAACAAAATCATTATTTCCAGAAATAAAATTTCAGAGTCAACTTCCAAAAAATCCAGACGATAAATTCTTAAAAGGATTGCCAGAAATTCCGAAAGTAGGAGTGGAGCAAAATCCAAAGTCCTACGCTTTAAAATCTCCTGCTGAAGATTACACAGAGAAATTCAACGAGCAACTTAAAGAAGATGGTATTCGTCCTGAATTGTATAATCGGGATATGAATTTAGGGCAATTTGTAGTTTACACACAAAAAGTAAATTTGAACTCAAGAGATTATGGAGCCATTGATGGTGATTTGGTTCGAGTATGGGTGAATGGAAAAATGTATGTTTCTCAAGTTTATTTAGATTCTAAGTTTAAAGAGATCATTTTAGACTTAGAAAAAGGAATGAATATCATTGAAATCGAAGCCTTAAATTACGGTGAGTTATCTCCAAATACAGGGCAGTTTGCTTTTTATGATGCCAATAAAGAGTTCATTACCAATCAATATTGGAATTTAGGAATTGGTTTTAAAGCCCGAATCACTATTGAATACAAAGAAAAGATTTTGAAGAAATTAGATGAAAAATAAGAAATAAAAATGACGACCTTAAGTCGTCTTTTTTATTAATAGTAGAATAGAAATTCTATGTCAATTTACTTAAAATCGAATTAAAAGTTCCGCTTGGACGCATCGCTTTAAATAACAAATCTTGGTTTGGTTTATAGTACCCCCCAATTTCTTGATGAGTACCTTGAGCACCAATTAACTCCGAATTAATTTTAGCTTCGTTATCTGTCAATTCTTTAGCAATTGGTTCAAATGTTGCTTTCAATTCAGCGTCTTTAATTTGAGCAGCCAAAGCTTGTGCCCAATATAAAGTTAAATAGAAATGTGATCCTCTATTATCAATTTGACCTACTTTTCTCGCTGGAGATTTATCGGTGTCTAAGAATTTTTCGGTTGCAGTATCTAAAGTTTCTGATAAAACCAATGCTTTTTGGTTATTAAATACTTGACCCAAATGCTCTAATGAAACACCCAATGCCAAGAATTCTCCCAATGAATCCCATCGTAAATAACCTTCTTCAATAAATTGTTCTACGTGTTTTGGAGCCGATCCACCTGCACCAGTTTCGAACAATCCTCCACCATTCATTAATGGAACGATGGATAGCATTTTAGCAGAAGTTCCTAATTCTAAAATTGGGAATAAATCAGTTAAATAATCACGAAGCACATTCCCCGTTACAGATATGGTATCTAAACCTTGAATGATTCGCTCTAAAGTAAAATGAGTTGCTTCAATTGGATTTAAGATTCGAATATCCAATCCATTAGTATCGTGGTCTTTTAGGAAAGTTTTTACTTTTTCGATTAGTTGTCTGTCGTGAGCACGGTTTTCATCCAACCAAAAAACAGCCGGAGTATTTGATAAACGAGCACGATTCACAGCCAATTTTACCCAGTCTTGAATAGGAGCGTCTTTTACTTGACACATTCTAAAAATATCACCAGCTTCAACTTTTTGTTCCATTAAAACAGTTCCGTTGGTATCGGTAACTTTTACAGAACCTGCTGCACTTAATTGGAATGTTTTATCATGTGAACCATATTCTTCTGCTTTTTGAGCCATCAAACCAACATTAGGTACACTTCCCATAGTTTTTGGATCGAATGCACCGTGTTTTTTACAAAAATCGATGGTTGCTACATAAATCCCTGCATAAGCGCGATCTGGAATTACGGTTTTAGTATCTTGTCCTTTTCCTTCTTTATTCCACATTTGTCCTGAAGTTCTTATCATTGCTGGCATTGAAGCATCAATAATTACATCGGAAGGAACATGTAAGTTGGTAATCCCTTTATCTGAATTTACCATTGCTAATGCTGGACTGGACTCATATACTTTTTCAATAGCCGCTTCAACTTCTGCTTGTTCTGGACGACCTGCAATTTTAGCATAAACATCGCCTAAACCATTTTTAGTATCTACGCCCAATTCTTTAAATAAATCGGCATATTTTGCGAATACATCTTTATAAAACACATCCACAGCAGCTCCAAAAATAATCGGATCTGAAACTTTCATCATAGTAGCTTTCATGTGAATAGAAAACAAAACACCTTTAGCTTTAGCATCTTCAATTTCTTTTGCAATGAATTGTTTGAATTTATTCAAATTTAAAGCAGCGCTGTCAATAATTTCTCCTGCTTTTAATGGTGTACTTGCTTTTAAAACGGTAGTATTTCCGTTGTTGTCAACGAATTCTATTTTAACATCGGTTGCTTCTTTAACGGTTACCGAAGTTTCACTTCCGTAAAAATCACCGTCAGACATACTTGCCACATGAGTTTTTGAATCTGCAGACCAAGCTCCCATTGAATGCGGGTGTTTTTTCGCATAATTTTTTACGGCTTTTGGTGCTCTTCGGTCTGAGTTTCCTTCGCGTAAAACGGGATTAACCGCAGATCCTAAAACCTTTGCATATTTAGCTTTAACAGTTTTTTCTTCTTCTGATTGTGCTTCTTCTGGAAAATCCGGAAGTGCATATCCTTTTGCCTGTAATTCTTTTATAGCTTCTTTAAGTTGAGGAACCGATGCAGAAATATTTGGTAATTTTATGATGTTAGCATCAGGAGTATTGGCTAATTGTCCTAGTTCAGTTAGCGCATCTCCAATGCGTTGGTCTTCTTTTAAATAGTCTGAAAAGTTAGCAATGATTCTTCCTGCTAAGGAAATATCTCTACTTTCAACATCTATATTCGCTGTTGCAGCAAATGATTCAATTATAGGTAATAATGAGAATGTAGCCAACATTGGGGCTTCATCGGTAATGGTGTAAATAATTTTAGATTGTGACATTTTGTTGTTTGTTTTATGCTTAACGAAAGACTCGTTGTGTAATTTATTTTATAATTTATTAATTCCAAGGATAGCAAAGATATGAAAATGAGACCAAATTGAATATGATTTCTATCGAAATCGATTGAATTGCGAATTTGATATTTTAAAGCATCGAAATTAGGGATTTAATAATTTTGAGGTATATTTTTCGCATAAAAAAAGCCCCAATTAATTGGAGCTTTTTTTATGAATTGAAAGTAAGAATTATCTTCTTCTTTCTTTAATTTTTGCTTTTTTACCAGTAAGTTCTCTAAAGTAGTAGATACGAGCTCTACGAACTTTACCTCTTTGGTTTAATTCAATTTTTTGTAAAGCTGGCATGTTAACTGGGAAGATACGCTCTACACCAACTGCTCCAGACATTTTACGGATTGTAAAAGTTTCAGTAATTCCTGCACCTTTTCTTTGAATAACAACTCCTTTAAAAAACTGAGTTCTTGTTTTTTCACCCTCTTTAATTTCGTAGTAAACTGTGATAGTATCACCAGCTCCAAACGCAGGGAAATCTTTTTTTGTTGATAATTCGTTATTTACGAAATCTACTAAATTTGCCATTTTTAATGCTAATTATGGTTTAAAATCTGAGCAACATTCACGGTTTTCGCCAGAGGTTAATCAAATGTGGGTGCAAATATAATTAAAATGTTGAAAGTATAAAGTTTAAAGTTTAAAAAATTTAAATTATTTTGGAATAACTTAAAATTTACTCTTCTAATAAGTCGGGTCTACGGTTTTTGGTATGTTCGTAAGCCATGTCTTCGCGCCATTGGTCGATTTTTGCAAAAT
>CAMCBB010000018.1 GCA_945872875.1 Flavobacterium psychrophilum | reverse complement strand
ATTACTATTAATAATTTGGCAACTGTTGCACTAGCTTCTGGAAATGCATCGCCAACGTTATGTATGGGAAGTTCGTTTGCTACTCCAATTCAATACAGTATTAATCTGGCATCAGCAACGATGGTAGTTTCTGGTTCTTTACCAACTGGAGTTACATTTAATGCTTCTACAGGAATAATTTCTGGTACACCAACACAAAGTGGAACGTTCCCATACACTATTTCTTCATCTTCTGGTTGTGGAAATACGCTTTCAGGAACAATTACAGTTAACCCATTACAATCTATATCATATGTGTCTGGAAATACAAATCAAGTAGGCTGTCAAAACTCACCTATTGATACCATAAGTTTAATTGCATCAAATGGTGTTACAGCAGTAACCGTTTCGCCGGCATTACCTGCAGGAATTAACATGGTATTAACAGGTGGTGTAATTACCATTTCGGGAACACCATCAGTTGCAACTAGTATAGCTCAAAACTATATCATTACAACACAAGGTAGTTGTGGCACACCTGCAACATTTAGTATTACTTTTGATATTCGTCCAGCAGCAACAATTACATTAAACTCAGGATCTGGAGTGGCAACCCAATCGGTTTGTCAAAGTTCGGCAATTGTTCCAATTGTATTCACTATTGGAGGTGGTGCTACAGGAATTAATCCTCCAGCTTTACCTGCAGGATTAACTATCACTTCTCTTGGTGGTGGAGTATACTCTATTCAAGGTAGTCCTCAAGTAAATGGAATTTATAATTTCACAGTAACTACAACTGGATGTTACAGTTCATTACCAATTAGTATTTCTAATGTTAATACTTCTGTAGGAATTGTATTAATTTCTCCATCGGGTACCGATAATCAAACATTGTGTCAAACGGGATTCAATTCACCAATCCAACCAATTGTTTATAATATAATTGGTGCTACAAATATTGTTGCAAGTGGATTACCAACGGGTGTAACAGCTGTTTTTGCTGGAGGTCAAGTAACAATTTCGGGTACACCAACACAATCCGGAGTATTTAACTATACCATTACTTCTCAGCCATGTGGAATTGTAAAAGCAGGTGTAATTAAAATTTCTACTCCAATATTTTTAACAAATGAAGTTGTTACTAATGTTTCATGTTACAGTGCTATAGATGGAGCAATTTCAGTAACTATTGTGGGAGGAGTTTCATTTAATGGATTATATGCTATACATTGGACTGGACCAAATGGTTTCCAACAAAATCAAACTACAATTACTGGTCTTGAACCTGGTCAATATACACTAACAGGTACCGATGCGATTGGATGTCCTATCCCAACGATGACCTACACTGTTTTACCAGCACTTCCAATTAACATCTCGTTAATATCATCAACAAACGTTAGCTGTAATAATACATTAGGATGTGCTAACTTTAATATTACTGGTGGAAGTGGAATATTCACAACGTTTACTTTACAGTATTTAGATCCTAGTAATCAAACTTTACAAACGATAATTCCTGCAAATAACAATTATTATAACATTTGTAATTTACAAGCAGGCTTATATTATCTAACTGTTAAAGACAGTCGTAACTGTACTTCTACTCCTTATCTGTTTACAATATATGACTACAGTTCATTGTCTATTGATTATTTAACTTTAGATAGTACTTTATGTCAAGACGATCCTGGAAAAATTAGAATTAAAGTAAATAGTTTAGATACTAATTTAACTTTCTACTACAACAATATTTTAGTTCCATTTATTGACTTAGGAAATGGTTTATATGAATTATCTATCAATAATCCAACAGTGCCTAATGGTGTTGTAAAAGTTAAAAATGGACAAAATTGTTGGATAAGTAGAATGGTTTCTACCGGAATTATTACACCAGACTTCTCATTTACCTCTAGTAGTTTCCAAAATTATGGTTACTTCTCAGTTAATGGAAGTGTACAATTTACCAACTTAGTAAATATGAGTAGTATTCCTGCAGAATATTATTACATAGTATGGGATTTTGGAGATAATACACCATTTAAAGTATTCTACAATCCAGATGATTTATTACCAAATTCAAATGGCGAAAACTTCCAAACGGTATTTCATACCTATACTACAGATGGAATATATCAAATTACTTTAACTGTATATAACCAATTTGGTTGTTCAAGAAAAGTAACTAAAACTATTATAATTGGAAGTGGGGCTACAATGATGTTGCCAAATATTTTTACTCCAAATAATGATGGAATAAACGACTTATTCCGCCCATCATTATTAGGTCTTAAAGATGTTGCAATGTATATTTATGATGGTTGGGGCAATTTAGTTTATGAATTTGCATCCGAGGTTTCTTTACTAACTCCAGATTGGGGTTGGAATGGAATTGAAAAAGGTAAAAGCGAGCCAATGAATAATGATTACAGATATTATATAATGGCCACTACTATTAATGATGTTAAAATTGAGAAAGAAGGTAGATTCTTACTTGTAAAATAATAGAATATGAAAAATAATAACAGCTTTTTACTATTGATATTATTAATTTCGACTACCGTTTTTAGTCAAGATTATATCTATAAAAATCAAAATGTGGTAATGGGATCTATGAATCCGAGTTTTTATGGGTTTGGAGATTCTTCAAAGGCCGGAATAATTTATAGTACTGAAGGTTTTAATCAAAACACTAAGTTAGATAATAAGTTTGCCTATTTAAATCACTTCTTTGAAAACTATGATTTTTCATTAGCACTTGATGTAAGTTCACAACAAATTAGCTCTTTGGGCTACTCAATTACTTCAACTAATTTACATTATATCTATAAAACTAAATTAAATGAACAATGGGTGTTTAATCCATCCGTATCTGCTGGTTATGGTAATACTCAGTTAGATTTTAATTCATTAATTTTTGAAGATCAATTAAATGCTTTGACTGGAGCAATTGCTGGAGTCTCTAACGATCCAATAAAAATTAATAATAATGTTAATTTTCTTGATGTTGGTGCTGGGGTGAGCTTTTACAATACTGGAGATGTGTTTAACAATGATTCCCATGTTATGATTGGTGCAAATATTAAACACATAAACAGGCCCGAAACCTCATTTAACACTAATGCTTCAAATGTTAAGGACCTATTTATTTCCCTGCAAACAGGAGTTCAATTTGATATAAATAAATATGATCAAGGTTTCTTGCCTTATTATTCATATTTGTTTTTTTACAACACTTTTTCAAAACAAGGATCTAAATCAAGAGTTGATTTATACCAAGAAGCAATCTTAGGAAATGTAGGATTCGGATTGAATCAACATTTTAATAACTATGGTGGTTTTACAGTATCTCAATTTGGTACTTCATTAAATATTTATATTGAAGAAATTCAAATCGGTGCTAATTATTCATTTGAAATGGGTAGAAAAATTGGAGGTACGCCATATAATACTTTCGAAATGTATATAATATTTGATTTTAATCCTTTAAAGAAAAACAGAAGAGGAGATAATAGTAGATTTTTTGATATGCAATAATTATTGCTTCACTACAAAAAAGGCTGTCAATCGACAGCCTTTTTTGTATATGTAATTAAATGATCTACTGAACCAATTCAAAACTACTTTTTAATCGAATATCTTCCGAGGAAGCGCCAATCATCAAATCAAAGTCTCCAGGTTCTGAAGTAAATTCTAACTTGTGATTGTAAAAAGATAACTTTTCATTGTCAATTACAAAAGTAATCGTTTTGGTTTCTCCCACCGCTAATTTGATTTTTTGAAAATCCTTTAGTTCTTTAATTGGTCGAATCAAAGAAGCAAATTTATCATGAAGATACAATTGAACGATTTCTTCACCGTCATATTTTCCGGTATTTGTGACATCCAATGAAACCTCTATTTTTTCGTTAGATTTCATTTTGGTTTTCGACAATTTCAAATTAGAATAATTGAAAGTCGTGTAACTCAACCCATATCCAAAGGGAAATTTAGGCGTATTTGGCAAATCTATATAACTTGATTTATACAACTTTTCTTCATTAATAGAAGGCCTTCCCGTATTGAAATGATTGTAATAAATAGGAATTTGACCTTCTGCTCTTGGAAAAGTCATGGGTAATTTTGCACTTGGATTATAATCGCCAAAAAGCACATCGGCAATGGCATTTCCTGCCTCCGATCCCAACCACCACGTATACACTATTGTGGGCATATTATCTGCAGTCCAATTAAAAATTAAAGGACGGCCCGCATTAATTAGAATCACTATTGGTTTCCCTGTTTTTTGTAATTCTTTAATTAATTCTTCTTGAATTCCTGGTAAATGAATGTTACTTCTGCTCTTGGCTTCGCCACTCATATTGTACCGTTCTCCAATACTCAATAGCACCACATCCGATTGGTTGGCCACATCAATTGCTTCTTGAAAACCCGCTTTACTATCTCCTTCAATATCACATCCTTTAGCGTAAAGCAACTTGGTGTTTTTCCCAACTTTATTTTCCAAACCTTCCCATTGCGAGACGATGTAAGTAGAATCAACATCCTTTAAATTAACTGCCCAAAAACCATGGTTGATTCTTTTTGGCTTAACCATTGGCCCAATTACGGCAATCGTTTTAGTTTCTTTAGAAAGGGGTAAAATATTTTTTTCGTTTTTAAGTAAAACCACACATTTAGCAGCAACTTCTCTTGCCGCTTTAGTATGTTCAGGATTATTTAAAGCGGTCTTTTGTCTCTCTGAATTGCAAAAGCGATACGGATCTTCAAACAACCCTAATTCAAATTTCTTTCTAAGAATACGCTTTACCGCATCGTCAATTAATGCAACTGAAATTCTTTTTTTGTTTACTAATTGTGACAAAGTATTGCGATAGGTATTGCTTTCCATATCCATGTCTGAACCGGCGGTGATGGCAGAAAAAGCAGCTTCGATTCCGTCTTTGGAATAGCCATGCGTATACATTTCACCAATAGATCCCCAATCGGAAACTACAAATCCTTTATAATTCCATTTGCCTTTTAAAATATCTCTTTGAATGTATTTATTACCTGTGGATGGAATTCCGTTAATGTCATTAAAAGCGTTCATAAAAGTAGCTGCACCTGCATCAACAGCCGCCTTAAACGGAGGTAAATACACTTCCCAAAGCATTCGATCACTCAAGTCAACCGAATTATATTCCCTTCCTCCTACCGCTGCGCCATAGGCAGCGAAATGTTTGGCGCAAGCCATAACTGAATTCAAATTTCCTAATTTTCCTTGAAATCCTTTAACTCGCGCATTGGCAATTTTAGTTCCTAAATAAGTGTCCTCCCCTGCTCCTTCCATAACGCGGCCCCAGCGCGGATCCCGACTTATATCAACCATGGGTGCAAAAGTCCAATGAATTCCACTTGCTGCGGCCTCAGTTGCCGCAATTCGTGCCGAAAGTTCCATTGCCGATAAATCCCAAGAAGCGGCTTCTGCTAATGGAATTGGAAAGGTTGTTTTGTATCCGTGAATGACATCAAAACCAAACAACAACGGAATTTTTAACCGCGATTGCATCGCTAATTCTTGGTATTTTCGAGTTCGTTCTACCCCATTTACATTAAGCATCGAGCCAAGCATTCCTGCTTTAACATCGGTTTCTTTATTTGGATTTACAATTAATGGTCCTGTAATATTCCAATCGTCGGTGTATTGATTTAATTGCCCTATTTTTTCTTCTAAGGTCATTTTTTTTAATAACTCCTCCACTCGTAAATCAATTGATTTGCTTTGCGAAAAGGCAATAGAAAAAGTAAGTAATAAAATAGTTTTGAGGATGTATTTCATTTTGTAAAAATAAATAAATCGATTCGATTTAATAAACTAAAGTTTGAATGGCATGTGGCAAAATAGTAACTTCTGAAGCCGAAGTTCCAATGCACAAATTATACGTAATTTTAGCATTACTCTGATTCATTACCACCGTAACAATTTTCCCATTTGGATTTTGAAAAGAAGTCGTTAACAACTGACTTCTGCTGGCAATGCTGCTAATTCTTTTAGCTCCTTTTGAAATAAATTTTGAGAAATGGCCAATAAAATAATAAGACGGTGTGTAAATTAATTCGCCTGTTTCCAAATTGCCATGAATCGGTGCAAAACAAAAATTCCCAACATGATTAGGTCCGCCGTTTTGATCTAAAAGCACATTCCAATCGGTCCAACCTACTGTTCCATTATTAAAATCGTTTATCATCGATTTTCCATAACGCTCTCCGTTTTTCCATAATTGGTAGTTATTGGCATTAAATCGTTCCACGCAACCTTCAGTAAATAATAAGTTTTTGTTGGGATACATTTCATTTACTTTTCCAATATTGTCAAACATCATTTCACCGCCACTCCAGTTCTCATACCAGTGAAATCCAATTCCCCAAACATATTTAGTAGCGGCTTCATCAGATAAAATAGTGCTCACGCGCTGTGAAATTAAATCGCGGTTGTGGTCCCAAATAACAATTTTTTTTGATCCAAGTCCGGCTTTCGCCAAAGTTGGGCCTAAATATTTTTTTAGAAAATCTCTTTCTTCTTCTGCAGAAAAAATACAAGATTCCCAGCGTTGTTTTGCCATAGGCTCATTTTGAATGGTTAATCCCCACACCGGAATTCCTTCTTTTTGTAACGCATTTATATATTTCACATAATAATTTGCCCAAGATTGTTGAAATTCGGGTAGCAGTTTTCCGCCTTGAAGTTTGCTGTTATTGTCTTTCATAAAAGCAGGTGGCGACCACGGACTTATGTAAAAACTCGCGTCTTTTCCAATGGATTGCAATGCTTTTTGGATTAATGGAATTTTGAATTTTTTATCGTGATCTATTGAAAAGGAATTCAAACTTTTATCTCCTTCCTTTACATAATCATAAATATCCGAGCTAAAATCGCAGCTTGACATATTGGTTCTTATAAGCGAATAGCCAATTCCTTTGTCCTTGCTGTAATAAGCGTTAATAAATTCGGTCTGTTTTTCGGGAGTTAATTTTGCAAATACCTCAGCACTGGCATCGGTTATGGCGCCACCAATTCCCATAAAGGTTTGGAATTTTTTATCTGGATTTACAAAAATGCAAACTTGGGTTTCAAGAGGTTGCTTCATCTCTACAAACTTCAAATCGGAATTTGTTTTAGACAAACGAAACGAAATACTATCAGCAGAAGTATATACTTCAATTGATTTATTTTTTATCTGTGAAAAAGATACCGCAGATAAAATTGAAAATGAAAATAACAGAAATTTATTCATGAGTAGAGAATAATTGCTTTTAATAAGGTTGAAAGTTAGGAAAAATTATTAGCAAAAAAAATAACCTCTAAATTGCTTTAGAGGTTATTTGTACCCGGAGCCGAAGTAAATTCATTAATTTTATTTAATAATAATTAAGAAAATAAACCTCTGTAAACCCTTATAAATAAAGGGTTTTAATGGAAATTAATCATTCTTAATAAACTCAAATTAATCAAGATTAAAAAAAAATCCGTGAATTATCCGTGAACATTAATTATCTTTATGGCTTACATCAAAATATATGGCTACTATTCAATTTAAAGCATATCAATACTGCATTATTATGTATAGATAATGTGTATTATATTGAAGTTGTGGAGCTTGACCTTAAAATAGCAACAACCAATAATTATTTATTTATTAAACAATTTTAATAAAAAATACTATATTTGAAATAAATAAAGTATGATGGTAGTCATACCAATCTACCCTTTTTGGGGTGGCTTTGTATGATTTTGTCATACATATATACAAGTTGGGCGAAACCTTAAAGTGAAGAGACATAACCATAAAAATATGAAATATTTGAAAATTATTCTTTTTTTAGTATCACATAATATTGTGTATGCTCAAACCCTTGAACAAAGAGAAGTAGTAAAATCTTCTATGAGTAAAGAAGATTCTATAAAAAGTATTACTCTTGTGCAAAATTATAAAAATAAAAAAAACAAAAGAGTTGAAGAATATCTTAATAAACACCAAAGTACACCAAAATCATACTTTAAAAACAATAAATTATATGTTCTATATGATGTTACAAAAGATGGAAAACCTTTATATATAATAACCAAAAAAAAGAAATAATAAGTTTAATTATCAAATACCAATTTATATGAAATCAATTTTTACAATTTCCCTTATTGCTGTGTCATTTTTGACTAATGGACAAACAGCAGAACAGAGAGAGGTCATTAAATCCTCAATGAACCAAAACATAGTTAGACAAACTAACAATGAATTAAAAAACCTTACAGCAGAAAAAGAACAAAGAATTGAAGCGTTTTTAAAAAATAATCCCGAAAAACAAAAAAGCTTTATAAAAGATGGGAAAATTTATTCATTGTATAATGTCACTAAAGAAGGCGAACCTATTTACATAACCACAAAAGATATTCCTCAATCAAACAATTCAAAAGCTACTTCGTTGTATTCAGGAGGTAGTATTGGTGTAAATATTACAGGTACATCTATGGTTGGAGGTGTTTGGGACGGTGGGCAGGTAAATGCTAACCACGAATCGTTAGTAGGGCAAGCTACCATGCAATCGGGACAATCGGTTAACTCAGCAATTGGAAACGATCACCAACAAGCTGTAACAGGTATAATGGTGGGAAAAAACACAAATAATGCACGAGGAATTGCTTATGGAGCAACAACTCAAAACTACGATTGGGATAATGACCTAACCGAAATGAATGACTTTGCTAATAGTGGTTTTTTAATCTCTAACCACTCTTATGGATATGCTAACGACAACACTACTCCAGTTTGGACTTTTGGGGCTTATGACAGTCAAAGCAAGGCTTGGGACCAATTACTTAAAACCAAACCATTTTATTTGCCTTTTGTAGCAGGAGGAAACGAACAACAATCAAGTGGCAACTCAGGTGCAGGTGGATTTGATATTATGACTGGAAGCTCTTCCAGCAAAAATATTGTAACTGTAGGAGCTATAAATAGCGATAATTCTATGTCGGATTATAGCAATTGGGGACCTACCGATGATGGTAGAATCAAGCCAGATTTAGTTACATTAGGAACTTCAATTGATGTACCACTTTATGCAAACAATACAGGATATACCGGAAATGTATCTTCATCATCGGGTACGTCTTATGCTACTCCAGCTGCGGCTGCTGGTGCATTATTATTGCAACAATATTATTATTCCTTAAATAACTCTTATATGAAAGCATCAATGCTTAAAGCACTATTATTACACAGTGCAGATGATGATGCTTCCAATAATGGACCTGATTCTAAATTTGGTTGGGGGATTTTAAACCTTGAAAAAGCAGCAAATATTATTAAACAAAATAGCACAACCAACGGAACGGCTAAAATGCTTATGATTTCAAGCAATCCTACTAATGATGGTACAAATGAACTTGTGAACAATTTTATTTTTGGAGCTATGGGTGTAAAAGGTTCTTTATGTTGGGTGGATGATGATGGAATAGAACAAACCTTAGGAGATGGAGTTAATAACACCACAAACAGAATGGTTTATAATTTTTCGATGAAATTAGAGCAAACAACACCAGCCTTATCCGCATTCCCATACAATAACTTATCCGTTACAACCCCAGGAACGCCAGCAATAGCTGGAAATGAGTGGTTTCAAAGTGCCAATAATTATATACAAGCCAATTTATCTGGAACAACCGATAATGCAAATGGTAAAGTTATAATTAGAAAAAGCATAACTTCACCTAATGCAGTTAGAGAAATGGCACTTATTATAACAGGATTAAATACAAATAACCTAGGTATTTCAGATTTAGATAAAAATCAAAACATTGTATTTTTTGATAAGTTAAGCAATAAGATTAAATTGATTTCTAATACTGGAAAAACAATTAAAAACTATCAAATTTATTCAATAGATGGAAAATTAATTAGTTCTGGAAATGCAAATTCAACTGAAATAGAATTTAATCATCAAAATAAAAATATTTTTATATTAAATTATGAAATAGATAATCAGACATTTAACCTGAAATTTATAACCTATTAAAAGGCATCGCCCAACAAGGTATTTGCAAAAAAGCGGATTAAGTGTTTAATTGAACTTCAGTAATTTTTAGTAACTTTGTACTTAATTGAAAGATAGTCAATTTAAGCTCGCTTCTTCGCAAATACCCGACCGTTGGTGGCAATTATGACAAACCTATCCGACATATAAAGAACGACAGAAATTAATATGACAAACGACTTTTTAGACAGTGCGAAAAAACAGTTTGAGTATTACAAAATGCTCGGAGAAAAAACATTTTCACAACTTTTAGACGAACAACTTTTTATTCAACTGAACGAAGAAAGTAATAGTGTTGCGACAATTGTAAAACATTTGTGGGGAAATATGCTTTCACGTTGGACAGATTTTTTAACAACAGACGGAGAAAAAGAATGGCGACAACGAGACGCAGAATTTGAAAACGACATTTCAAACAGAACTGAACTTTTATACAAATGGAATGAAGGTTGGACTTGCTTATTTAACGCTATAAATTCGTTGACAGAAAACGATTTAACAAAAGAAATATTTATAAGAAATCAAGGACAAACCTTATTAAATGAGATAAATTGAAAAAAATCCGTGAATTATTCGGGAATAAAAAACCCTAACTATCTTATTATAAGTAGTTAGGGTTAATAAATGTACCCGGAGCCGGAGTCGAACCGGCACGGTTTCCCACAGGTGTTTGAGACCAGCGCGTCTACCAATTCCGCCATCCGGGCTTAGCAGACAAAAATAACAACAGTTATTTTAACGCAATAAAGAAACATTAATTAATGTTTTTTCCTTTAACACGGTGCAAATGTAAATAATATTTCTGCACTTTTTTATAAAAATAGTTAAAAATATCCTTCCCAAATCGGTTTTTATTTCTAAATTTGCAGCTCGGTAAAACGAATCACAACTAACTAACTACCCCCGAGGCATTTATATTTAACATGCAATTTGCACGTTTTTTTTTAAATTTCAAAGGCTAAAAACAACAAACTAATGTCACATCAAGAACCAGAAGCAAAAATATTTGCTTGTTCCCAAAGTGTCCATTTAGCGGAACAAATAGCTAAAAACTATGGAATCCCGTTAGGTAAAGTTACGTTCTCACATTATAGTGACGGGGAATTTCAACCTTCCTTTGAAGAATCTATAAGAGGTATACGCGTTTTTATTGTGTGCTCTACTTTTCCTAGTGCAGACAATTTAATGGAACTATTGTTAATGATTGATGCTGCAAAAAGAGCGTCAGCAAGACACATAACTCCCGTAATTCCTTATTTTGGATGGGCTAGACAAGACCGAAAAGACAAGCCAAGAGTGCCAATTGGAGCAAAACTAGTAGCAAAACTATTAGAATCAGCTGGGGCTACACGAATTATGACCATGGATTTACATGCAGATCAAATTCAAGGTTTTTTTGAAAAACCAGTAGACCACTTATTTGCTTCCACTATATTCTTGCCTTACGTAAAAAGCTTGGGTCTAGAGAATTTGACAATCGCATCTCCAGACATGGGAGGCTCTAAAAGAGCTTATGCGTATTCTAAATTTTTAGAATCGGATGTGGTAATTTGTTACAAACAAAGAAAAGTGGCCAATGTAATTGATACAATGGAGCTTATAGGAGAGGTGAAAGGTAGAAATGTAATTCTGGTAGATGACATGATTGACACCGGAGGAACATTAGCAAAAGCTGCCGATCTAATGATAGAAAAAGGAGCACTAAGCGTAAGAGCTATTTGTACTCACGCAATTTTATCAGGTGATGCTTACGAAAAAATAGAGAATTCTAAATTATTAGAATTAATTGTTACCGATTCTATTCCGTTAAAGAAAGAATCAAAAAAAATAAGAGTAGTGAGTTGTGCACCTCTTTTTGCAGAAGTTATGCACATGGTGCAACACAACAATTCCATCAGTGGAAAATTTTTAATGTAATTTATTTTTTATTAACTATATATTTTTACAATGAAATCAATTTCGATTAAAGGATCAGAAAGAGAAAACGTAGGCAAAAAGGCAACTAAAGCCGTACGTGATGCTGGAATGGTTCCTTGCGTAATTTACGGAGGAAGTCAACCAGTGCATTTTACAGCAGAAACAAAAGCTTTCAAAAGCTTGGTTTACACTCCAAACGCGCACACTGTTGCGATTGATTTGGCTGGAAAAACTTACAATGCTATTTTACAAGACATCCAATTTCACCCAATTAGTGATGAAATCCTTCACATTGACTTCTTCCAATTAAATGACGACAAAGAGATCATTATGGAAGTGCCAGTTAATGTTACAGGAACATCTCCAGGTGTACTTTTAGGTGGGGTGTTAAACCTTAACCAAAGAAGATTAAAAGTGAAAGCTTTACCTAAAAATCTTCCTGATTTTGTTGAGGCTAACATTTCTGAGTTACAAATGGGAAACAAATTGTATGTAACTAAAATCGCTACAAACAATTTCAAATTGATGCACCCAGATAATACTGTGGTTTGTCAAGTGAAGATCTCACGTGCTGCAATGAAAGCTGCTCAAGAAGCTGCCAAAGCAGAAAAAGGAGCAAAAAAGAAAAAATAATTTCTTATTTATCAAAGCAAAAAGCACCAGTTTTCTGGTGCTTTTTTTATGCAATACAATTTTTAACAAACCACTATTTAATTAATTAATAGTGTTATTTTTGATTTTTAATCTGAAGAAAAACGCATGAAGTTACCTGAATTATCGAAAGAAAATATACTAATCGCATTTTACACTATTTATATACTAATTGCCGGAATTGGCTACGAACTATTTCCAGGCCACGGAAACACCCCAAATGGTGGGGTGCTAATGCTCTATTTATTTATTCCGATAAGTATAATTTATTTTATGGCGCATTTAATAAAGCAATTGTATGGCAATCAAAGTTATGCCAAATGCTTATTAATTCACGGTGTAGTTTGGTTATCTATTGCGGTAATTTTATCGGCTTTCGCCAAATAATTAAACCTACCCAACCAAGTTAATCACTTTACCCGGAACAATAATTACTTTATTTGGAGTTCTTCCGTCTAATTGCTTGATAGTTCTTTCGTCGGCCATAACAATTTCTTGTATTTGAGGAACGCTCAAGTCTAAAGGCAGTTTAATGGTAAAACGCATTTTACCGTTAAAGGAAACTGGATATTCTTTTTCTGATTCTACCAAATATTTCTCCTCACAAACCGGAAAAGCAATAGTTGAAATAGAACCTTCGTGACCCAACTGATTCCAAAGTTCTTCTGCAATATGTGGCGCATATGGCGAAATTAATACCGCTAAAGGTTCTAAAATTGCTCTATGATTGCACTTAAGTGTAGCTAATTCATTTACACAAATCATAAACTGAGAAACCGAAGTATTGAAAGAGAAATTCTCAATATCTTCTGTTACCTTTTTAATGGTTTTATGTAATGCTTTGTACATTTCTGCAGTTGGTTCTGCATCAGAAACCTGCAAGCCATTGTCGTCAAAATACAAACGCCATAGTTTTTTCAAGAATCCCGAAACACCGGTAATTCCAGCAGTATTCCATGGTTTTGCTTGCTCTAATGGTCCTAAGAACATTTCATATAAACGCAAGGTATCCGCGCCATAATCGTTGCAAATATCATCTGGGTTAACCACATTATATTTGGATTTTGACATCTTTTCTACTTCACGACCTACAATGTATTTTCCGTTTTCTAATACGAATTCAGCGTCTTTATAATCAGAATACAAAGGATGTTTTTTGAACGCTTCAATATCCAATTCATTGGTAATATCATTAATAACGGCCAAATCAACATGTATTGGATGTACATTAACATCGGCAATTAATCCTTTTGAATATAATTTTTTAGAATCTTCGCTTCGATACACAAAAGCACTCATCCCAAGGATCATCCCTTGATTGATTAATTTTTTGAAAGGCTCTTCGGTTGGAGCATACCCCCTATCTTTTAGGAATTTATTCCAAAAACGAGAATACAATAAATGACCGGTTGCATGTTCGCTTCCGCCAATATATAAATCTACATTTTCCCAATATTTTAAAGCATCGGCTGAAGCAAATTCGGTTGCATTTTGTGCATCCATATAACGCATCCAATACCAAGAAGATCCTGCCCAACCTGGCATCGTGTTCAATTCTAATGGAAAAATAGTAACATTGTCAATTAACTCATTACTGACTACCGAACACTGAACGCTGTCCCATGCCCAAGTAGTGGCATTGCCTAAAGGCGGCTGACCATCTTCGGTTGGCAAGTATTTTTCAACCTCTGGCAATACAATTGGCAAGTACTTTTGATCAATCATTTGCGGCAAGCCATTTACATAATACACCGGAAATGGTTCTCCCCAATATCTTTGACGAGAAAAAACGGCATCACGCAAGCGGTAATTGGTTTTTCCTTTTCCTTGATTTATTTTTTCAAGCGCTTCGATGATTTTTTTTGTTCCTTCTTTGTATCCTAATCCGTTAAGGAAATCAGAATTCACCAATTCAAATCCAACTTTCTCGCCATAAGCGGCTTCCGAAATATCTTTATTGAATATGTTTTTGATTTCTGGCATTCCGTTTTGACTTTTAAAGAAATTAGCAAAAGCATAATCTCTCTCATCGCCACAAGGTACGGCCATTACCGCTCCGGTTCCGTATCCTGCCAATACATAATCTCCAATCCAAACCGGAATTGGTTCTTTTGTAAAAGGATGTTCGGCATAAGCCCCAATAAAAACTCCTGATATGGTTTTTACATCGGCCATTCTTTCTCTTTCCGAGCGTTTTGCAGTAGCTTCGACATAAGCTTCAACAGCTGCTTTTTGAGTTGGAGAAGTGATTTTAGAAACCAATTCGTGTTCTGGAGCCAAAGTCATAAAAGTAACTCCAAAAATAGTATCGGGACGGGTGGTAAAAACTTCAATATAGTTATCCGAATCAACAAGTTTGAATTGAACCATAGCACCTACGCTTTTCCCTATCCAGTTTCGTTGCGATTCTTTTATAGATTCACTCCAATCAATATCATTTAATCCTTGTAATAAACGCTCAGCATAAGCCGAAATTCGCATGGACCATTGGGTCATTTTTTTACGAATAACAGGGTGCCCTCCGCGTTCAGAAACTCCGTTTACAATTTCATCGTTGGCCAAAACGGTTCCCAATGCCGGGCACCAATTCACTTCGGTTTCTGCCAAATAAGTTAGACGGTATTGCAATAGAATTCTTTGTTTTTCTTCTGATGTAAAAGCATTCCAATCTGCAGCAGAAAAAGGGATAATATTATCATCACAAACAGCATCAACCGTTGCATTACCTTCTTTTTCAAAAATTGAAATCAGGGTAGAAATAGCCTCTGCTTTATTAGAATTGTTGTTATACCAAGATTCAAATAATTGAATAAAAATCCATTGGGTATGCTTGTAATAATCGGCATTTGAAGTACGCACTTCACGACTCCAATCAAATGAAAATCCAATTTTATCTAATTGTTCGCGGTAGCGAGTAATATTTTCTTTGGTAGTAGTATCTGGATGTTGACCTGTTTGTATCGCATATTGTTCTGCAGGCAATCCAAATGAATCATAACCTTGCGGATGCAAAACATTAAATCCTTGATGGCGTTTGTATCGTGCCACAATATCGGAGGCAATATAACCTAGCGGATGCCCAACATGCAATCCCGCTCCCGATGGATAAGGAAACATATCGAGCACATAGTACTTTGGTTTATCTGAATTATTGGATGCAGCAAAAGTTTGTTTTTCTGCCCAATACTTGCGCCATTTGGCCTCTATTTTTTCGTGGAAATATTTCATTCTATGCGTTTACAGTTTTTGGTTATGACCAAAATTTAAGCCACAAATTTACATTTATTGTACTAAAGTCAAAACTTTAATCGTTATAAACTATGAATAAAGAAATTGTTTATTATTTTTACAACTTAAAATCAAATCTATATGGCATCTTCATTTGATAAATTTCAAAAACGCAGATTAATCTCATCTTATTTTTCAGTAGTTTTAAGTGTATTCTTAGTATTATTTTTACTGGGATTATTAGGGCTTTTTATCATTAATTCAAAAAGACTTTCTGACAATTTTAAAGAAGATATCGTAATGACTGTTTTCTTTAAAACAGAAGCAACCGATACCATTTTTAAAGCATTTGAAACCGAAATGAAAAGCGGAAAATATGCAAAAGATTTTACTTTTGTTTCCAAAGAACAAGCGGCTAAGGAGCACGAAAAAACGCTTGGTGAAAATTTCACCGAATTTTTAGGAGCCAATCCGTTATACAATTCTTATGATATTCACCTTAAAGCCGATTATGTTACCACTGCAGGTTTTTCAAGTTTAGAAAGTGAAATTAGAAAAAATCCAATGGTTGCAGATGTAGTTTACGATAAACAATTAATAATTTTGGTGAATGATAATGTTAAAAAAATTAGCCTATGGGTATTAATCATTAGCGGAATTTTTACTTTAATTTCAATTTTATTAATTAATAGTTCGCTTCGTTTATCAATATATGCCAACCGATTTATCATAAAAACTATGCAAATGGTTGGGGCAACCAAAGCATTTATTAGAAAACCATTTTTAACACGAAGTGTGATTTTAGGAACAATTGGATCAGGGTTAGCAATTATAGCGCTAATTTGTGTGTTAATATATATTGCTACTAATTATCCCGCTTTAGATATTTTTAGAGACCAATTACTTACCATTTTAGTATTGTTTGGAGTATTAGTATTGGGTGTTGTAATCACATTGGCGGGAACCTACTTTGCAACGCAACGGTTCCTAAATTTAAGAACTGACGATTTATACTAGATCAAAACTTTAATAATGAGGAGGAGATTGCTTCGTTCCTCGCAATGAAATACTCATGAAAAATAACGAACAAAAACCCGATTTTCTTTTTGAAAATGTAAATTATAAAATATTACTTATCGGAATTGCAGTAATTGCAGTAGGCTTTATTTTAATGTCGGGGGGTGGTAGCGATGATCCAAAAGTATTTAATGAAGATGTATTTAGTTTTAGAAGAATTAGATTAGCGCCAACTATGGTGTTAATTGGATTTGGAATTACTATTTATTCTATCTTCAAAAAATCAAAATAAATGGATTATTTACAGGCCATTGTATTGGCAATAATAGAAGGTATCACCGAGTTTTTACCTGTTTCTTCTACAGGACATATGATTATTGCCAGTTCCTTTTTTGGCATTAGCCATGATGAATTCACCAAACTTTTCACGATTGTAATTCAACTCGGAACCATACTATCAGTAGTGGTGTTGTACTTTAAACGCTTTTTTCAAAGTTTTGATTTTTACTTCAAATTATTCATAGCCTTTATTCCTGCAGTTGTTTTTGGATTGTTATTCGGTAAAAAAATTGATGCTTTATTAGAAAACCCTGTAACAGTTGCTGTCTCTTTGCTTGTTGGTGGAATTATTTTGTTAAAAGTTGACGATTGGTTTTCTAAAGAAACTGAAGTGGCTACCAATCAAGAAATAAGTTATGTAACCGCTTTAAAAATTGGATTGTTTCAATGCTTAGCTATGGTGCCTGGGGTTTCTAGAAGTGGCGCCAGTATTGTAGGTGGAATGACTCAAAAATTATCAAGAACTACCGCAGCTGAATTTTCATTCTTTTTGGCGGTGCCTACCATGTTAGGTGCAACTCTAAAAAAATGCTATGACTATTATAAAGACGGCTATGTCTTATCTCAAGATCAAATCAATTTTCTAATTATTGGAAATGTTGTTGGGTTTGTTGTAGCGCTTATTGCTATTAAAAGCTTCATTGGTTTTTTAAGTAAAAACGGATTTAAAGTATTTGGTTATTATAGAATAGCAGTGGGTATTACCTTATTACTAATTCATTTTTGCATCCATAAACTAGAAGTAATTTAATGTCGGCAGAAGAATATTTAGAAGGTCAAATTATTTTAATTGACAAGCCGCTTACTTGGAGTTCGTTTCAGGCGGTAAATAAATTGAAATACATTTTAAAACGAAAATACGATCTTCCAAAGAAGTTTAAAATAGGTCATGCCGGTACTTTAGATCCATTAGCAACTGGGTTACTAATTATATGTACGGGTAAATTCACCAAAAAAATTACCGAAATTCAGGCTCAAACTAAAGAATATACGGGAACAATAACCGTTGGAGCTACTACTCCATCATATGATTTAGAAACCGAAGTGAATGCAACTTTCCCTACAGAGCACATCACCGAAGCATTGATATTAGAAGCAACTAAACAATTTTTAGGTGAAATAGATCAAAAGCCACCTGTTTTTTCGGCAATTAAAAAAGAGGGGAAACGATTATATGAGCATGCGCGCGCTGGAGAAGAAGTGGAAATTGCAGCACGAAAAACGACCATTTACGAATTTGAAATCACCAAAATAAATTTACCTGAAATTTCTTTTCGAGTGCAATGCAGCAAAGGAACTTACATTCGTTCACTCGCTTTTGATTTTGGAATCGCATTAAATTCTGGTGCTCATTTATCTGAATTACGACGAACAAAAATTGGCAATTATTTTGTAGCCAACGGAGTTACTCCGGAAGATTTTGAGAAGCAGTTGTTTTAATTAAAGCGCAAATTTCGTTTTGAATTGAAACCCCTTTATCGGCTAAATACCATTTTTGCAGTTCAATTTTTGCAGTTTCATCAACCACTCCATGAGCCGCTTTATAATCAATTATTAATTGTTTTGCTTGTGTAGGTCTTGGCCCAAAATCACCAATAACTTCGCCTGTTTCTTTTTCTATAATAATTAATTTCGGAATCGACTTGGTACCATTGGTTAAAAATAGATTCATCAAATCTTCATTTTCATCACGAAACACAATTCGCAAGTCAATTTTAGAAGCTACCTCCGCCATTTTGTTAATTACAGGAATCACTTGCGCAGCATCGCCACACCAAGTTTCTGAAATTACTAACCAAATATATTCTTTTGATAAATTTTCTAATAGTGCTTTTGTTTCTTGCGTCACTTCGATCGTTTTATCCAATCGGTGCATGCGCGACTCATTTAATTTAGTGTAATTAATATAATCGGGAGAAGAAATCAATCCGGTAGTTTTTCCTTCTTGGGCATATGTAAATATTAAGCTTCTATACTCATTATAGGAACAACTTTTAGAAATACTATTGGTAATAATTGAATTCATGCTTTAAAATTTAATTGGGCAAATATACAATTCCAAAAAAAATAAAACTGTAAGAAATGTTTCATAACTTTAAAATTAGCATCGAAATAAAAAAAGTAAATGTTTATATTTGCAATCAAATAACTCATTCAACACCTTACAATAATGAAATATAAAAGAATTCTTCTAAAATTAAGTGGCGAAGCATTAATGGGGGAAAGACAATACGGTATTGATCCTAAAATTCTTTCAGAATATGCAGATGAAATTAAGCAAATTCACGATAAAGGAATTGAAATTGCTATTGTAATTGGAGGAGGAAATATTTTTAGGGGTGTTTCTGGCGCTAGTAATGGAATGGATCGAGTTCAAGGAGATTACATGGGAATGCTTGCTACTGTTATCAATGGAATGGCGTTACAAGGGGCTCTTGAAGACAAAGGAATTTTAACCCGATTACAAACTGCTTTAAAAATTGAAGCTATTGCAGAACCTTATATTAAAAGAAGAGCGGTGCGACACTTAGAAAAAGGTCGTGTGGTTATTTTTGGCGCAGGAACAGGTAATCCTTATTTTACCACCGATACTGCAGCTGTTTTAAGAGGAGTAGAAATTCACGCAGATGTAATCTTAAAGGGAACTCGTGTTGACGGGATATACACTTCTGATCCAGAGAAAGATAAATCAGCAGTAAAATTTGACTACATCTCCTTTGAAGATGTAATTAAAAAAGGACTTAATGTAATGGATACTACTGCATTTACTTTAAGCCAAGAAAATAAATTACCTATTGTGGTTTTTGATATGAATCAAAAAGGAAACCTTTTAAAAATTTGCGAAGGCAAAAATATTGGTACCGTTGTAAATATATAATAGATTAGTAGTCAAAAAATCTAAATAAAATGGAAGAAATTGAATTTATAATTGATAGTACTAAAGAAGCTATGACTGGCTCTGTTGACCATTTAGAAAAATCATTTTTAAATATTAGAGCAGGAAAAGCATCGCCTCAAATGTTAGGAAGTGTGTTTGTTGATTATTATGGTTCTCAAACTCCGCTTTCACAAGTAGCAAATGTTAATGTGCCCGATGCTAGAACTATTACAATTCAACCCTACGAAAAAAGCATGTTACAGCCTATTGAAAAAGCAATCATGATTGCTAATTTAGGTTTTAATCCTATGAATAATGGAGATATTGTAATTATTACTGTGCCGCCATTAACTGAAGAACGCAGAAGAGACTTGGTAAAACAAGCCAAACAAGAAGCAGAAGAAGCAAAAATTGGAGTTAGAAACCATAGAAAAGATGCTAATTCGGATATTAAAAAATTAGAGAAAGACGGTACTTCAGAAGATTTGTGCAAAAAAGCAGAAGATGATATTCAAAAATTAACAGATAGTTTTATCAAAAAAATTGAAGAACATTTGGCTCATAAAGAA
>CAMCBB010000017.1 GCA_945872875.1 Flavobacterium psychrophilum | reverse complement strand
GCCTCTGAAACAGTAATAACGGATTTAGAATTCAAAATAGAGGAGAATTTATTTTCCTTTTACAGATGCCTCTAAATTTCTTTCAATTTTATGCTCAGGTCTCGACCATTTTGGTTTTTCACCTAAGGATTGAAATCGTGAATCTTCTGCTTCAACCGTTTTTGGCTGCATTACTTTTATGAATGGTTTTTGAGGCATTAAACCTAATGTTTCAAACATTTTCATGTCTTCATTAACATCTGGATTTGGCGTAGTCAATAACTTATCGCCAGCAAAAATTGAATTTGCTCCTGCAAAGAAACACATGGCTTGACCTTCACGACTCATTTCTGTTCTTCCTGCAGATAAACGAACCTGAGTTTCTGGCATTACGATTCTTGTGGTTGCAACCATTCGAATCATTTCCCAAATTTCTACCGGTTTTTCATTTTCCATTGGAGTTCCTTCTACGGCTACCAAAGCATTAATTGGCACCGATTCGGGTTGTGGATTTAAAGTGGAAAGTGCCACAAGCATTCCGGCACGATCTTCAATACTTTCTCCCATTCCTATAATACCCCCGCTGCAAACGGTTACATTGGTTTTACGAACATTATCAATAGTTTGTAAACGGTCTTCAAAACCACGGGTAGAAATTACTTCTTTATAATAATCTTCTGATGTATCTAAATTATGGTTGTAGGCATATAAACCAGCTTCTGCAAGTCGTTGCGCCTGATTTTCAGTAAGCATTCCCAAAGTGCAGCATACTTCCATATCTAATTTATTGATGGTACGCACCATTTCCAAAACTTGATCAAATTCAGGTCCGTCTTTTACATTTCTCCATGCAGCACCCATGCATACACGAGAAGAACCACTCGATTTTGCTCTTAATGCTTGCGCTTTAACTTGGCTAACGCTCATTAAGTCATTACCTTCAATATCCGTATGATAACGAGCAGCTTGCGGGCAATAACCACAATCTTCTGGACAACCACCTGTTTTAATTGATAACAAAGTAGATACTTGAACTACATTAGGATCATGTTGTTCTCTGTGTATAGTTGCTGCTTCATACATCAAATCCATAAGTGGTTTGTTGTAAATTGCAATAATTTCTTCTTTGGTCCAGTTGTGTTTGGTAATGCCCATTTGATACTAATTTTAATGTTTCAAAAGTAGTTAATTACTTTTTATTCTACAATGTTAAACTTACTATTGTTAATGTAGTTTTTGCAAATTTGTTTGTCTTTATGCAATTGATTCTTTAAGGATTCAACTGATTCAAATTTTAGTTCCTCACGAATAAAATCGATCATTTCTATTGTAATTTTTTTGTCATAAAGGTCCTGGTCAAAGTCAAAAAAATGAACTTCTATTGTTTGATTTTTTCCCTCAACTGTTGGTCTTGTTCCTATATTCATCATTCCAAAAACTGGTTTATTGTTGATTTTACTTTTGACAAAATAAACACCATTTTTAGGAATTAATTTATACTCTTCATCTATTTGAATATTTGCTGTTGGAAAGTCAATAGTTCTACCAATTTGATTTCCTTTTACAACAGTGCCACTAAAAAAATAATAGTATCCTAAATATTCATTTGCTAAAGTAATAGCTCCGTCTTCAAGCGAAGTCCTTATTTTAGTGGAACTAATAGCAATTTCATCAATTTCTTGCGCTTCAATTTGTTCTACTTCAAAGCCGTATTTTTTTCCAAACACAATCAAATCATTTATGTCTGCAGACCTATTTGTGCCAAATCGATGGTCGTAACCAATAATTATTTTTTGAATTTGAAGTTGCTCCACTAGTATTTTTTTTACAAAATCTTCTGCAGAAAGCTGAGAGAATTCTTTATCAAATGGATGAATAATTAAATTGGCAATGCCAAAACTTTCAAGAAGCAATTTTTTTTCTTCAATGGTATTAAGTAATTTTAAAGGCTCTACATTTTGTATAACCATTCTTGGATGCGGAAAAAATGTAAGCACGGTGCCTTCACAATTTAATTGTTGTGCATTTGATGTTATTTTTTCCAATATTTTTTTATGCCCAAGGTGAACTCCATCAAAAGTACCAATTGTGATAATGGTTTTTTTATTTTGGAAATCAAAAATGGAATTGTAGGTATTCAATTTAATTTATTTTAAGGCAAATTTAGTTTAAATTGATTAATAAAATAGTTTTAGAAAAAATCAGTTTGAATAATTTTGTAAAGTCAAATTGATAAAGAGATTTTAATTAATTTACTTAAAAAATTTTATCAATAAATTTATATTATTATATTTGGATCCTTTAATTAACTAAATATAATGAAAAAACAAGTACTATTTTTAGCAGTTTTATTGTCATTTTGTCAAATAATTGCACAAAAAAAATCTGTTTGGCATAAAATGCCAACTAATTTAACTTCTAAAATTGCGAGAATTCAGCAAAATGAAATTACAGAAGGTGAAAATTATTTTACTGTAGATATTACTGAATTTAAACAATCTTTAATTAATGTAAATAAAAAATTATCTTCATTAGTAGGAACAATAGTTGAGTTTCCAAATGTAAATGGAGATGTTGAAAAATTTCAAATTTGGGAAAATTCAAATATGACTCCTGATTTCCAAGCAAAATTTCCAGAAATTAGAGCTTATGTAGGAAAAGGGGTTACAAACCCCGGCGCCACTATTAATTTTAGTGTATCTCCTCAAGGCATTCAAACAATTTTATTTAGACCTGATGGAGGAACGGAATTCATAGAAGCATATGATAAAGCTGCTACTTTATATGTGGTTTATGATTCAAAAAATAGAGTAAAAAAACCATTTAATTGTACTACTCCTAATGAGCAATTAGAATTTGAATTGTTAAATAATACCTCTCTAGTTGCAAAATCTAGCGCAGGAAGCTACAAAACTATGAAATTAGCATTGTCTTGTACCGCTGAATATTCAAATACATTTAATGCATTTAACAGCGGAAATGAATCTCTTGTTATTGCCGCAATGAATGCAACTATGACTCGGGTAAATGGAGTATTTGAGAAAGATTTAGCTTTACATCTTAATATGATTAATAATTCTAATATTATATTTTATGATCCTGCTACTGACCCATATTCTGATGCTACAGGCATGAATAGCTGGAATTCTGAATTACAAACTACATTGAATACTGTTGTTACAAATGCTAATTATGATATTGGACATTTATTTGGTGCAACTGGAGGCGGAGGAAATGCAGGATGTATCGGTTGTGTTTGTGTAAACGGTCAAAAAGGAAGTGGAATAACTTCTCCTGGATCTGGATTGCCTCAGGGAGATAGTTTTGATATTGATTATGTAGCACATGAGCTTGGTCATCAATTAGGTGGTAATCACTCATTTACATTCAGTAGTGAAGGAACAATTGCTCAAACAGAGCCAGGAAGTGGGTCTACCATTATGGGGTATGCAGGTATTACAAATTACGATGTTCAAGCACACTCAGATCCAATTTTTTCTTATAAAGGAATTCTTCAAATTCAAACTAATTTAAATGGTAAAACTTGTCCTGTTTCAACTTCATTAACCGGTGTTAATGCCACTCCTGTTGTTAATGCAGGGGCAGATTACACTATTCCTGTTGGTACTGCATTTATGTTAACTGGTACCGCAACAGATGCCGATTCCAGCGATGTGTTAACTTATTTGTGGGAACAAAATAATGTAGGAACTGCATCTGGAAATAGCAGTAGAGTATTAAAAACCAAAACTGCAGGACCTAATTGGAGAACATTTAAACCAAGCACGAATAACTATAGATATTTTCCTGAAATGGGTAAAATAATATCAGGAACTATTGCAGTTACTACTGCAGGTATTACTAATTGGGAGACTGTATCCTCTGTAGCTAGACCTTTAAACTTTACATTTACAGCTAGAGATAATTATGCAGGTATGGGGCAAACCGCTACAGATGAAACTTTGATTACCGTAAATGCAACTGGTGGGGCTTTTTCTGTTTCTTCCCAAAACACTAATGGACTTTCCTATACTGGATTATCACAACAAACAGTTACATGGATAAAAGGGAGTACTGATGTAGCGCCTTTTAATTCTCCAACGGTTGATATTTTGTTAACTACAAATGCATCAACTTCTTTAGAAACATTTAATGCAACTACACCAACTTCTCCAAATGCTACAACATGGACTACAATTGCATCAGGAGTGCCAAACAATGGTTCTTACACGGTTACATTACCAAATGTAACATCCAATAAAACAGCATGTAGATTTATGGTAAAAGCCGTTGGAAATGTTTTCCTAGCAGTGAATTCTAATAACTTTACAATAACTCCTTCTTTAACTACAAATGAATTTGAATTTTCTAATTTTAGTATATATCCAAATCCAAATAGAGGAAACTTTAATGTGAAATTTGATTCTACTTCATCTAATGAAATTACTATTGAAGTATATGATATTAGAGGAAGAAATATTTTTGAAAAACAATATTCAAATTCAGGATTATTTGATCAGAATATTCAATTAAATAATATAGAATCAGGCGTGTATTTGGTAACTGTAAAAGATGGCGCCCAAAAAATCATAAAAAAAATAGTGGTTGATTAAATAAACAAAAAAAGATATTAATAAAAGGGGAGTATTTACTCCCCTTTTTATATTTTTAGTGTAATCATGCTCTTTTAACATTGTTAAATATTAGAATGAATATTCTCTTATTTAATTGATTTTGTAATATTAATTACTTCAATTTAAATTTAAGAATACAAATAATTCTTACAAATTTTAAATCAGTATTTATGCAAGACGCCAATTTGATTAAATCATTTCAACAAATATGAATGATTAAAGAATTATTATTAGTAAGTGATTTAATTATTCAATGGATTTTTTTTTATCAATTAATTTATATTATTATATTTGAAGTCATAAATAAATTATAAGTAAAATGAAAAAACAATTACAATTTACCATTAGTGCGATCTTAATTTTTGGGGCAAGTTTTGGACAAGGTTCTTTATGGAATAAAACTTCAGAAAATAGAGTAAGAAATTTAAGCAAGATGGAACGCGCTTCAATGCCAAAAGAATATCAATTATTTTCTCTTGACTTTGACAATTTAAAAGAACGACTACAAGAAGCTCCTTCTGAAAATTCTGGAAGTTCAAATCTAATTATTGAGTTTCCTAATCAAAATGGAGAATATACTAGTTATAAAATATTTTATGCTCCAATAATGGAAGCTGGCTTAGCTAATAGATATCCTGATATTAAATCATATATTGGAATTAGTGTTGATGGAACATCTTCAATTCGTTTTAGCACTACAATTTTTGGTTTACATGTAATAGCTCTTACAGGTAAAAGTGGTACGTATTACATAGATACATATACAAAAAATCTTGAAAATTATATTGTTTACGGAAGAAGTAATATTTCTAGTAATAATGCTTTTTCGTGTCTTGTGAAAGAGGATGAGTTAGCTCCAAGATTATTGGAAACAACTGTTGTTTTAGCAAATGACGGAAAATTTAGACAATATAGACTAGCAATGGCGTGCACTATAGAATACGCCTCTTTTCATATTAATGCTGCAGGGTTAGGAGCAGGAACTTTAGCCCAAAAAAAAGCTGCAGTTTTAGCAGCAATGAATGTTACAATGACTCGTGTAAATGGTTTGTACGAAAGAGATATGTCTTTACGCATGAATTTAGTTGCTAATAATGATTTAGTAATTTTTGTTGATTCTGATGACTTTACAAATGATACTGCAGGTAGTTTAATTAATGAAAGTCAAGCTGAAATTGATGCTGCAATTGGCCCGTCAAATTATGATATAGGACATACTGTAAGTACTGGCGGCGGAGGTTTAGCTCAATTAAATTCACCTTGCACAGGAAATAAAGCAAGAGGTATTACAGGTTCTCCATCTCCAGTAGGAGATCCATTTGATATAGATTATGTAGCTCACGAAATGGGACATCAATTTGGTGCAACACATACTTTCAATAATTCATGCGGAGGTAATAGATCTGGTGGTACTGCTGTAGAACCAGGTTCTGGAAATACAATTATGGGGTATGCAGGAATCTGTGCACCAGATGTACAAAATAATTCAGATGCACATTTTCATACGGTAAGTTTAAATCAGATGATGGCATTCACTATTGGAACAGGAAATTGCGCACCTAATGCTTCGAATGGAAATACACCACCAGTTGTTAACGCAGGTGTTGATAGAACAATCCCAAAAGGTACACCATTTATACTATTTCCTCAATCTGTAACTGATGCAAATGGCGACTCATTAACTTATTGCTGGGAACAAACAGATACAGCAATAGCAACACAACCACCAACTGCAAGTAATACATCAGGGCCAAGCTTTAGATCTAATCCACCAGTAACAGCACCAGAGCGTTATATGCCAGCACTGGCTACTGTTGTGGCGGGTAACTTATCTTCAACTTGGGAAGTTGTTTCTACTGCTGCTAGATCATACAATTTTGCTTTAACAGTAAGAGATAATAGAATGCCTAATGGAGGTCAAACAACAAGAGATAATGTTTTAGTAACTGCTAGTAATACTGTTGGTCCTTTCTCAGTAAACTCACAAAACACTACTGAAGCCTGGGCTCAAGGAAGTACACAAACAATTACATGGATTAGAAATGGAGCTGAGACACTTTCAGCAAATGTTGATATTTATTTATCTACAGATGGTGGTGTTACTTTTCCAACATTGTTAACTCCTTCTGGAGTTCCTAATTCTGGAAGTGCAACAATCACTGTTCCAAATGTGGTTACACAAACCGCTAGAATTATGGTAAGAGCAAAAGAAAATATTTACTACGCAGTTAATAGTAGAAACATTTTGATTGGTTATTCAATTACAAATACTTGTACGACTTATCCATTCAATACAGCGTTTTCTCCTACAGATGGATCTTCAAGCTACACAATAAAAACAATAACTGTTCCAGCCACAACAGGAACAATTTCTGATGTGAATATTAATGTAAATGCCACTCATCCAAATATTCAACACCTTAATATTGCAGTTGTAAGACCAACAGGTTCATTACTAACTTTATATAATCAAGGATGTTCAAGTGGAGCGAACATGAATGTGACTTGGGACGCTCAAGGATCAGCATTAACATGTGCAAGTCCAACTCAAGGAACTTATGTTCCTGTAGGAAGTTTAGATTCTATGATTGGAGCTAATCCATCTGGAACTTGGCAAATGGGATTCAGAGATTTAGTTGCTGGTACAACAGGTACAATTAACTCATTTTCTATTGAAGTTTGTACTCAAACGATTGCTTTATTAGGGACTCAAAGCAACTATTTTGATAATTTCTCAATATTTCCGAATCCAAATGATGGCAATTTTACAGTTAAGTTCAACTCAAATTCAGGGAATGACATAAATATTGCAGTTTACGATATTAGAGGAAGATCTATTTTCAATAATTTATACCAAAACAATGGATTATTCGAACAAACACTTCAATTAGATAAAGTGCAATCTGGAATTTATCTTGTTAACATTCAAGACGGGGATAAAAAGATTACTAAAAAAATTGTAATAGAGTAAATATTCTAATCTAATTAAAAAGTCCCGATAATTCGGGACTTTTTTACTTTATAGAAGTTGTTATAGTTTTTATTATTTGAGGAACTTTAGTAATAGTAAAATCTAAATTAAAAGTTATATCATCGTCTGACTTATTTAGTTTTAAATAACCTTCTTCAACCTTATAATAACCTGTTTGTCCTCTACAGAAACAAAATCTACCAAAAAGCATTTTAGTTTGTTGTAGCATTTCATTGGTTAATGTTAGTTCTGTATCGTAATTTTTTATTTCAAAAATTATCTCTTCTCTATATCCAGCATCCTGTAAATCACCATTAATAGTTCTATTGTATTGATAAATAATAACAGAAGTAGTTTCATTGTCTATAGTTTCTGTAAATATTGATCCAAATTCGTCAGTTTTTATAACCAGACTTTTGTTTTTTAATATTACTGTATTACATGAACCATCAATAGGACAAAGAGACTCTTTTGTAATTTCTATATTTTTTTCCTGGGATATTATATTTTTTTTTGTACCACAAAATGATAATAGAATTGTTGATGAAATTAGAAATATTTTTTTCATGTTAAATGATTTATATGCTATAATTATTATAAAATACCTTTATTTACCATTATATTGGTTCATAGTTTCATTAAGACCAGCAAGAGCAAACGAAGTAATAATTTGCGAACTAATTTCAAGTCGTTCAATTAGGTTTTCTTTTTCTTCATCTGACCATTCTCCAAGAACATAATCAACTTGTTTGCCCTTTTTAAAAGCATCACTAATTCCAAATCTGTACCGAGGATAATCAACAGTATTTAGAATTGATTGGATGTTTTTTAGACCATTATGGCCTCCATCACTTCCTCTCGGTTTTATTCTTATTGATCCAAAAGTAAGGTTTAAATCATCCGTAATTACAAGAATATTTTCTTTAGAAATATTTTCTTTTTCCATCCAATATTTCACCGCTTTTCCGCTTAGATTCATATAGGTGTTTGGCTTTAGAAAAATTAGAGTCCTGCCTTTTATTTTAAATTCAGCAATATCACCAAGCTTTGCTGTTTGAAAAGAGATACTTTCTTTTTTTGCAAAAAAATCAAGTATTTTAAAACCAATATTGTGTCGTGTATTTACATATTCGGCTCCAATATTGCCAAGGCCGACTATTAGAAATTTTTTCATTGGATCTGAGATTTCTTTTTCTTTTGAAGCAAATAATTTTAAAAACCAATTCATTTAGTAAAAGTAGATTTTTTGAATGTAATAATTAACTAATGTAAACTTAATTCAAACTAATAAACTAATTAGTACTACTTATTTTATCTGGGTTATATCCAATATAAGGCATGGCAGTTTCGTTGAAAACCACTCCAAAATCTTCTAACTCCCTCAATATTGGTTCGTATATCTCTTTTTTTATTGGTAATTGAACTCCTGTGGATTTAATATTTCCGTTTAAGATTTGAAGCGTAGCCATAGCAACTGGTAAACCTACTGTTTTTGCCATTGCAGTATAGGTTTGATCATCGCCAATACATACCATTTTTGAATCTATTTGATGTTGTTTTCCGTCCAAATCATAACCAAATTTATGATACATTACAATCATATCTTTATCATGAGGTTGAAGTGCCCAACTTTCATTTAGAATACGCTCTAATATTTGCGCTGGAGTTCCATTTTTAAGGCTAACTTTTTTATTGGCATTAAATAAATCGAGCTCTAATAATTTATCCCACATGATATCATCTTGCTCAATATTTAAAGCCAAGCGCATTTTAATTTCAACAGAATCAGTTGGGTGATAAGGAAGAAAAGAATTTGTAAAATCTCGAAAACTCATATTTTCAGAATTTTCCATAATGTAACTGTCGTCGGTCATGCCTAGTTGAACAAACATATTCCATGCTTTTGAAAACCCAACTCTTCTAATGGTCCCTCTATACAAGGTTAATGCGTCATCTAAACCATATACACTTCTATATTTGAGTGAATCTCTATTGGCATACCCTTCAAATTTTCCATATCCTTCCACTTGTAAAAACTCGGTTCTTCTAAATAATTTAGTGTAAGGGATGTATTTATATTTGCCTTCTTGAATGAATTTTGCCGCACCACCTTGCCCAGCAAGGACTACATTTCTTGGGGCCCAAGTAAATTTATAATTCCACAAATTATCATCACAATCTGGTGCAACAAGTCCGCCACAAAAAGACTCAAACAAAATGATTTTGCCACCTTTATCACGAATTTCATCAATTACTTTCATTGCACTCATATGATCAATTCCTGGATCAAGGCCAATTTCATTCATGAAAATTAATCCATTTTCTTTCGCTGCAGCATCCAATTCTTGCATTGCATCCGAAACATAAGAAGCTGTAACTAAGTGTTTTTTATAAATAATGCAGTCTTTGGCAACTTCAATATGCAAGTGAGCTGGTAACATTGAAATTACAATATCAGCATTGGCAATTTCGGTATGTCTTTGTTCTTGGTTATTTATATCTAATGCTATAGCGGAAGCATTTGGATGATTGTTTGTTTTTTTCTGTGCTAATTCTAATGAAATATCTGCTATTGTAAGGTGAATATTTTCTTGAGTAGATTTATTTAAAAGATATTGAATTAAAGAAGACGCAGATCGTCCAGCTCCAATAATTAGAATATTTCTCATAATTTGTTTGTGTATGGAATACAAATTTAAAAATTTGTAACGATTTTAGACTCTTTTTTGATAAAAACAAAAAAGACATCATCAGAAGTAAGAAATTTGAGAAGAATTATTCTAAACCTTCTAAATCTTTTAGGTCTTCTTTTTTTGAATCTACTTTTTCCTGTTCAAATTTATTGTCTACTGTAACTTTATCTTTAATTAAATAGGTTTTGCCTAATACATATAAAGCACAGATATAGGTAATAATAAACAGTAGTTTAGTAAATTTTCTTTGCTTGACATCCGACTTTTTGAAAGCAAAAAAAATAAATAGCAAGGCTAATCCAATGGGAGCAAGAGCTAAAGTATCTAGTGGTAATATTGAAAATAAAATGCTGATAAGTGTTAATAAAACCGCTACAATTAATAATATTTTTCTCATAATTAAATTCCAGTTGCAGAGGTTAAGGCTAATTGTCCGGTTCCAACAGGGATGCTAAATTTCATTAATACCGGGATTTTTTTCGAATCTGCAGTTAAATAAATTAAGTTTTTATCTTTTCCTTTAAGCACATCAGTTTTGGCGCCAATGGACAATTTGTAACAATTTTTTGAACCCAAATTTCCAGCGGAAACGGTTTCAGTTCCTAATAATTTTATCGTTACAGGAATTTGCGTTTCGTCAAAAACAATTACAAAAGATTGCGATTGCCCTGTTTTCATTTTATTAAAATCTAAAGTTCTTATTCTATACATTAGTGAAACTACATCTTGTGTTGACCCTCCAATTGTAAAAGTTTTTGTGGTTTCATCACAATTTTTTCTTTTTGCAGTACTTGTTACAGAGTTTCCTTTGAATACATATTTTTCTTTTTTTGTCCAACCGCCTTCGTCAATATTTCGCTTATATAAACTGGGTTTTAAAGTGGTAGGGTTAACATAAGCTTCATAAGTATCTCTTATTTTAAAAAACTTATCCCATTTAGAAAAGGTAGCTAATTCACAATTTAGATGTAAATAGGTCTTGTTCGAAGTATTCACCATTTCGGTAGAGAGAGTTACTTGAGCCAACTGGGTCATTAATCCACTCATGTTGTAGGATCCTGCGTATACTAACTTTTCTCCAGAAGGAATTTGATTTGATTTGTCCGTATTAAAAGAGCATAACATCACAAAAATTCCGATAAAAAACAGTACTTTTTTCATATTAAATAAATTTATACAAATATAAAGTTAAATATCATTTTTAATAAAGAAAAATAAATGTTCTATATTAATTTAATGATAACTCGTAAATTTGGTAAAAATTATAGATTACTAAAATTATGAACAACAAAATAATAACTATTGCTGCTTTTTTTGGAATGACCGCAATAATTTTGGGGGCTTTCGGCGCTCATGCACTTAAAAAGGTTCTTACTATAGATCAGTTAGCAACTTTTGAAACCGGTGTAAAATATCAAATGTATCATGGTTTATTTTTGTTATTTATTGGTTTAAATACTCAACTTGGAGATAAAGTCAAAAAAACTATTTTCAACTTAACTATTTTGGGTGTTATTTTCTTCTCAGGTTCTATCTATTTATTAGCTACCGATAATTTGAACACATTTAATTTCAAGGTAATAGGCTTTATTACTCCAATTGGAGGCTTACTATTAATTGGTTCTTGGGGAGTTTTAATGTGGAATTTTTTAAAGAAAAAGGCATAATTTACATGTAACTATATCGATATAGTTGAAATTTATTTTACCTTTGTTGAATATTTATTAATTGCAACACTATACTTTTTATGGATAACTACACCTTAAATACGAAATCGATTTCGTTAGAAAAATATGGAATCCAAAATGCTCGAGAAATAATATATAACCCTTCATTTGAGTTATTATATAATGAAGAGTTAAATCCAAATTTATCTGGTTATGAAAGAGGACAATTAACAGAGCTTGGTGCTGTTAATGTAATGACTGGTGAGTTTACAGGTCGTTCTCCAAAAGATAAATATATTGTAAAAGATAGTGTTACAGAAAATACAATTTGGTGGAATTCTGATAAAGCGGTTAACGATAACAAACCCATTTCACAAACAACTTGGAATGCTTTAAAAGAAACTACTACAACTCAACTTTCAAATAAAAGATTGTTTGTGGTAGATGCTTTTTGTGGAGCTAATGAAAACAGCCGATTAAAAGTTCGTTTTATAATGGAAGTCGCTTGGCAAGCTCATTTTGTGAAAAATATGTTCATTCGACCTACAGATGCAGAGTTAGAGAATTTTGGCGAACCAGATTTTGTAGTTTTGAATGGGTCTAAAACCAGCTTTAAAGATTATAAATCACAAGGCTTAAACTCTGAAGTTTATGTGGCTTTTAATCTTACCGAAAAAGTACAATTAATAGGTGGTACTTGGTATGGAGGTGAAATGAAAAAAGGGTTGTTCTCTATGATGAATTATTATTTACCTCTTAACGGAATGGCTTCTATGCACTGTTCTGCAAATAAGGGTTCTGATGGAGATGTCGCTATTTTCTTTGGATTATCAGGAACGGGAAAGACCACACTTTCAACAGATCCAAAAAGAGAATTAATTGGCGATGATGAGCACGGATGGGATGATGATGGAGTTTTTAATTTTGAGGGAGGTTGTTATGCTAAAACCATCGACTTAAGTAAAGAAAATGAACCAGATATTTACGCAGCCATAAAAAAAGATGCTTTATTAGAAAATGTAACTGTTGCTCCTGATGGAAAAATTGATTTTAAAGATGGATCGGTTACCCAAAACACTCGGGTATCGTATCCAATAAATCACATTCATAACATAGTAAAGCCGTTATCAAAAGCCGGTCATGCTACAAAAGTGATCTTTTTAACTGCTGATGCTTTTGGTGTTATGCCACCCGTTTCAAAATTAACTCCTGATCAAACTAAATATTATTTTCTTTCCGGATTCACCGCAAAATTAGCGGGTACCGAAAGAGGTGTTACTCAACCAGAACCAACTTTTTCTGCTTGTTTTGGAAAAGCATTTCTTTCTTTACATCCTACGCAATACGGGCAAGAATTAGTTAAAAAAATGGAAAAACATCAGGCAACCGCCTATATGGTCAATACGGGTTGGAATGGATCCGGGAAACGAATTTCAATAAAAGACACTAGAGCTATAATTGATGCAATTTTAGATGGTTCAATTGAAAAAGCAGAAACCAAAACAATTCCTGTTTTTAATTTTGTAGTTCCAACCGCTTTGCACGATGTAAATTCGGCAATTTTAGATCCAAGAGATACCTATGCTGATGCAAAAAATTGGAGTGCCAAAGCTGAAGATTTGGCGAGTAGATTCATTAAAAACTTTGTTCAATATACAGATAATCAAGAAGGCCAAAATTTAGTTAAAGCTGGTCCTCAATTATAAACCCCAACAAACCAAACTTAAACCAAACGAAAAGTCCAACAATTACTGTTGGACTTTTTTAAATTTTAAATATAGTTTGAATTATTTTCCTTTGTTTGAATCAGCTATATAACGCTCTAAAGCCATTGTCATAGATGGTGTTTCTGGAGTTGGAGCCAAAATATCAATTCGTAATCCATGTTCTAAAGCTTCTTTTTGAGTAGTACTTCCAAAAACTGCAATACGAGTATTGTTTTGTTTGAAATCCGGGAAGTTTTTAAATAAAGATTTAATTCCTGTTGGACTGAAAAATGCCAACACATCATAATAAACATCAGCCAAATCAGATAAATCACTCATAACTGTTTTGTAAAATACAGCTTGAGTCCAGTTTATTTTTAAATTATTTAAAGTTATTGGCGCATCTGCATTTAGTTGGTCTGACGCGGGCAACAAATATTTCTCGTCTTTATATTTCTTAAAAAGAGGCGCCATATCGGCAAAGTCCTTTTGGCCAACATAAATTTTGCGTTTACGATACACTACATATTTTTGCAAATAAAAAGCAATTGCTTCCGATTGACAAAAATATCTTAAATCTTCAGGCACTTTATATCTCATTTCTTCTGCAACTTTAAAGAAATGATCTACAGCATTCTTACTTGTTAAGATGATTGCAGTGAAATTATTTAGGTCAATTTTTTGCGCTCTTACATCTTTTGCGCTAACGCCTTCTACATGAATAAAAGAGCGGAAGTCAATTTTTACCTTATGCTTTTGTTGTAAATCAAAATAAGGAGAGTTCTCTACTTTAGGTTCTGGTTGGGAAACCAAAATCGTTCTTACTTTCAAGTTGGACATGTTCTGCTCTAATTTTTTGTAATCAAATAATAAATGAAATAATACGGAGCTATTTCAAGAGCGCAAAGATACAAAATAAAATAAAAGAACTTGCTAAATATAAAATTTTGATAAATTTTTAGAGAAATGAAATAAGCAAGCAAATTTATTGTTAATAAGATAATTATAATCGAATAGATTATAAAATTTGTAATGTAATCACTATAAAATAACATAAAAGTAACGGGAAGTAGAAGCAATCCCATGTAAGTTCTAAATGTTACTTTTTGCAAACTAAATTGTTCAATTACTTCTTCAATACCAAAAATGGTAGCTATTATTTTTTCAATTAAAAATTTCGAAAATATAAAAACAGATAGCATAGTGAAAATTCTAATAAATAATATCCAATCTGTTTTTTCACCATAATGCAAATGATAAATTACCAATTGTATAAAAAAGGAGAGTGATATTAAATTAACCGCAACAAGTAATACATTAAAACCGCTCATTAAATGGGAGCTTTCTCGATATATTTTGATGTATTTATCGGATACAATTAATCTAATAAAATCATTAAATCGACTTTCAAAAGCCCCTTTTGCAATAACAATAAATGCTAACGCAAATAAAAAAACCAGTGTTGCCCAGTCTTTATTTTCAATGATTCTAGGATGTAGTTCTTGCGCTATCATGGTTCGCAAAATTACTAAATTTTATTTGTTCCATACTATTATAATTTTATTAAGATTCGGATGATATAAAATCAGTATTTTTGCAGAAATTATTTATCTAAATATGAATTGCGGACTTGTAATTATTCCAACTTATAACGAAATTGAAAATATTGAAAGTATTGTTCGTGCTGTATTTTCTTTGCATAAGCCGTTTCATGTTCTTATTGTTGATGATAATTCACCAGATAAAACAGCAGATAAAGTTAGAGAGCTACAAAGTGAGTTTGCTGACCGTTTATTTTTAGAGCAACGCACTAAAAAAGCAGGATTAGGAACAGCCTATGTTCATGGTTTTAAATGGGCTTTAGCTCATAATTATGAATATGTATTTGAAATGGATGCCGATTTTTCTCATAATCCACTCGATCTAGAAAGATTGTATGACGCCTGTCATTTTGGAGGTGCAGATCTTGCTATTGGATCTCGTTATGTAACAGGCGTAAATGTGGTTAACTGGCCACTAAGTAGAGTATTGTTGTCTTATTTTGCTTCGGTTTATGTTCGTGCTATAACCGGAATGAAAATTATGGATGCTACCGCAGGTTTTATTTGTTATAACCGATCAGTATTGGAGGCTATAAATTTAGACAAGATAAAATTTATTGGCTATGCCTTTCAAATAGAAATGAAATACCGCGCATTTTCAAATAAATGTAACATACAAGAAGTGCCTGTTATATTTACAGATAGAACCAAAGGACAGTCTAAAATGAGTGGGTCAATAATTAAAGAAGCCATTTTTGGGGTTTTAACTTTACGTCTAAAAAAAATGTTCCATAATCTATAAACTAATATTTGAAATGCTTCTTTGCATAAAAACAGAATAAAAAATTATGAAGACCATATTAATTAAGAATGCTAAGATCGTAAATGAAGGATCAATTTTTGAGGGAGATGTATTAATTGAAGGCGAATATATTAAAGAAATTGCTCCAAGAATCAGTCACAAAAGTTCCGATTGCAAGGTGATTGATGCCGAAGGAAATTATTTAATTCCGGGAGCTATTGATGATCAAGTGCATTTTCGTGAGCCAGGTCTTACCCATAAAGGTACAATTGCTTCCGAAAGTAGAGCAGCAGTTGCCGGCGGAATTACTTCATTTATTGAACAACCCAATACGGTACCGAATGCAATTACACAAGAATTACTTGAACAAAAATATGAGATCGCTTCTCAAAGTTCGTATGCCAATTATTCATTTATGATGGGTGGTACAAATAATAACTTGGATGAAATACTTAAAACCAACCCAAAAAATGTAGCCGGGTTAAAATTATTTCTTGGTTCTTCAACAGGAGATATGTTAGTTGATAGTTCTGCTGCACTTGAGAGTATATTTTCCAGCACAAAATTATTGATTGCAGTACATAGCGAAGATGAAAATACAGTAAAAAATAATTTAGAACATTATAAAGGTATATATGGAGATGATATTCCATTAGTTTTTCACCCTGAAATTCGTAGCGTTGAAGCTTGTTATATTTCTACTGAAAAAATAATTAAACTTGCTAAAAAAACAGGCGCAAGACTTCATGTATTTCATCTTTCAACTGAAAAGGAATTGAGTTTGTTTTCAAACAAAATCCCGTTGGAAGATAAACAAATTACTGCCGAAGTATGTATTCACCATCTTTGGTTTTCAGATGAAGATTATGCTACAAAGGGGAATTTAATTAAATGGAATCCAGCTGTAAAATCTGCTAAAGACAGAGAGGCATTATGGAAGGCTTTGCTTAACGATACTATAGATGTTATTGCGACTGACCATGCACCACATACATTAGAAGAAAAACAACAAGTTTACACCAAAGCTCCATCAGGAGGGCCTTTAGTTCAACATGCCGTTGTTGCATTGTTTGAAGCATTTCATCAAGGAAAAATATCTGTTGAGAAAATCGTTGAGAAAATGGCACATAACCCTGCTAAAATTTTCAAAATAGAAAAAAGAGGCTTTATTAAAGAAGGGTATTACGCCGATTTAGCAATTGTTAATCCATCCAAGCCTTGGAGTGTAAATAAAGATAATATTTTATACAAATGCGGCTGGTCGCCTTTTGAAGGAACTAATTTTAAATCGAGAGTTTCACATACTCTTGTAAACGGGCATTTAGTATATGAAAATTCAACAGTTAAAGAAATCAAAGCCGGTAAGCGTTTGCTTTTCGATCGATAATAAAATAAAATAGGATGAAAATTTGCTTGCTGATATTTGCATTATTTTTTGTTACTACAAGTTGCAAAGAGGAATCGTTTCCAAAACCAAATAATCTTATTCCAAGAGATAAAATGGAAAATATTATTTATGATTTAGCTATTTTGGAAGCGGTTAAACTTCGAAATTCTGCCGTTCAAAATTATCCAACACCCAACGAATACATCAAATTAAAATATAAGATTGATAGCTTGACTTTTGCCAAAAGCACTCAATATTATGCTTCAGACATTAAAGAATACAAAAAAATGTATGATGAGGTTAAAGACCGTCTTACTAAAGAAAATGCAAAATTAACCAATACTAAAGTTCGCAGTAATCCCGAAATAATTCTGGAAAAAGAATTAGAGCAATAGTTAATTTTTGTAAAACGGAATTATAGTTGTTAGGTATTCTTCAATATTGATAAAAGAATAATTCAACTCTTTTTTTATTTTATCATTAGAAAACACGGTTTGACTTAACAAAGAAGCTACACTAGTTTTAGATAATTTTCTTTTTGATTGAAACATTATTGATTTAATCCAATCCAATCTCAACGCCAAATTTAATAACCCCGAACTTGCAAGAATTGTTGGTTTTTTGACATTCATTTTTTCAGAAATGCGCTCCAAAATATCCTTGTAGGTACAATTTTCAGAGATCAAAATATATTTTTCTCCACAAAATTCAGAATTCATTAGTTGGTGCATAATTGTTACCACATCAATTACCGAAACATACCCGCTACTTCCGTTGGTGTAAAACGAAATTCCTTTTTTTACAGTTTGAAACAGGATCCCACTTCCTTGATTCCAAAAGCCAGGACCTAAGATAACACCGGGGTTTACAATGATAACGGGCAATCCTTCTTGAAGTCCGCGCCACACTTCCATTTCGGCGCCATATTTTGAAATAGCATAATCACTATGCGGTACTTCAGGATTCCATTCAGTTTGTTCATCAATTGGAGTTTGACTTGGATGTTTTCCTTCGCTTGGCAATAAATCTCCAAGTGCAGCTATTGAACTAACATAACATAACTTTTTTACTTTTTTGTCGATGCAAAAGTTCACTATATTGGCAGTGCCTTCAATATTTACTTTCCTTAATTTATCTTCTTCAGCTGAATCAAAAGAAATTAATGCAGCACAGTGGTATACATAATCAACTTCTTGAAAAGCTAGTTCAAGAGCAGGAACATCTAAAATATCTGCCAAAACCCATTCGATTTTAGAATACAAATCCCCTTTTTTATAAAGTTCGAAAAGTTGTTTGGTTTTGGTTAAATTAATAGAATCTCTATAAGTAGAGCGAACTTTTTCGGCTCCATTTTCTAATAAATGAAGAAGTAAATGTGCTCCAACTAAACCGGTTCCTCCTGTAACTAGTATCATGGTTACAAAGATAATTAGTTTGTTGGGTTTATAGATTTAATCTTTAAAAAAATCTTCACCAAATTTGCTTTGTTGCCATTGCCATTCACAATTCTTATATTTGCGGAAATTATAGTTTTTACGATGAAGAATTTAGTAGAAGAATTGCAATGGCGCGGACTGGTTCACGACATTATGCCCGGTACCGAAGAACAACTTACTAAAGAAATGACAACAACCTATATTGGGTTTGATCCAACAAGCGATTCGTTGCATATTGGGAGTTTGGTACCGATTATTTTGTTGGTTCATTTGGAGCATTTTGGCCATAAACCAATTGCTTTGGTGGGCGGTGCAACAGGAATGATTGGAGATCCTTCTGGAAAATCAGATGAGAGAAATTTACTTGATGAAGCTACTTTAGAAAAAAATGTTGCCGGAATTAAAGCAGTATTATCTCGATTCTTAGATTTTAATTCTGCTGCTGCAAATGCTCCTTTATTGGTAAATAACTACGATTGGATGAAAGATTTTTCATTCATTAATTTTGCTCGAGATGTGGGTAAACGAATCACAGTGAATTACATGATGGCCAAAGATTCGGTAAAAAAACGATTAAGTGGAGAAAGTGGTGAAGGAATGAGTTTTACCGAATTCACTTACCAATTAATTCAAGGTTACGATTTTCATCATTTATATAAAACACACCATTGCTTGTTGCAAATGGGAGGTTCAGACCAGTGGGGGAATATTACAACTGGAACCGAATTAGTGCGCAGAATGAATGGAGAAGGGGCTAAAGCTTATGCAATGACTTGCCCATTAATCACCAAAGCGGATGGATCAAAATTTGGAAAAAGCGAAGGGGGTAATGTTTGGCTTACCGCCGATAAAACTTCGGTTTATAAATTTTACCAATTTTGGTTAAACACTACCGATATTGATGCAGAAAAATACATTAAGATTTTCACTTTTTTAGATAAAAATACGGTGGATGCTTTAATTGCAAAACATCAAGAAGCACCGCATTTAAGAGTCTTACAAAAACGATTGGCAGAAGAAGTTACCACTTTTGTTCACGGAAAAGAAGAATTGGAACGCGCTATTTTTGCTTCGAATGCCTTTTTTAGCCCTACAATGGAAGACTTAGCCAAACTTGATGATGCTACTTTTGTTGAGGTTTTTGATGGGGTTCCTAATGCACAAATTTCAAAGGATGATCTTGCAAACGGAATGGATATGATTGCAGCACTTTCGGCTAAAACTAATTTTTTACCATCTAATAGTGATGCGAGACGCGAATTGAAACAAAATGCTATTTCGTTAAATAAAGATAAAGTTGCCGAAGATTATATAATTTCAGAGAAAGATTTGATAAAAGGCAAATTTTTAGTTTTACAAAAAGGTAAGAAAAATTATTACTTGATTCAAATAGTATAAAACAAAAGGAGCTAATCGGCTCCTTTTTTAATACACCATTAAATTACATCCTCGAATGTCGGAATTATCGAATCTTCCCAATACTTCGAAGGAATTGTTAGGATATTTCTTACCTAAATCTTGCGTGGCAATAAACGAACACGAATTGATGTTGGCTAAATCAATCACATTGACGCCACCCGTTTTTCCATTTGAAACATAAGTTAGTGCATCTTCGGGATCTCGAATTAGAATATGCATCCAGCTGGGACATTCAAAAATGCCATTTCCTAATGAATAGGCTTGCGATAATAATTCGGTCATGCCGTATTCGGAGTGGATGCTCGAAACTCCAAAACCTTCACAAAGAATTTGGTGTAACTCTTCTCGAATAATTTCTTTTCGCTTTCCTTTCATTCCACCCGTTTCCATGATAATGGTGTTTTTTAATTGAAATTTTCTTTTTTCGATTAAATCCAATAAGGCATAAGTTACTCCAATTAAAATTACATTTTGCCCTGC
>CAMCBB010000016.1 GCA_945872875.1 Flavobacterium psychrophilum | reverse complement strand
GGAGATATTTACAATCCATTTGAGCAAATGGCAAAAGAAGGAAATGCTTCATTATTTTATAGAGATGCTGGAGATATCTTTGATCAAATTATGGTTTCCCAACAATTTACGCTACCCGATTATACTTCTTTTAGATATTGGAAAGCCGGAATTTACAATAAACCCTATATGATTCAAACAGTTGGCCAATATAAAGGCTATCCCCTCCGACATACCATAAATGAAGTCGGTTTTAGTGATCACTTTCCGGTTTATATTTATCTTATTAAACAAACAAATTAATATTTTAAAGGTTAGCTTAAGCTAACCTTTTTTATTTTTAGTAATTTCGTAAAAAATAAGTCATGGCAATTTCTAAACCATTTAACCTTTCCAATTGGATTGAGCAAAACCGGCATCTTTTAGTTCCTCCTGTAGGAAACAAAAATATATATGTTGACTCTGGAGATTATATTGTAATGATTGTTGCAGGACCCAATGCGCGTAAAGATTATCATTACAATGAAACCGAAGAATTGTTTTATCAATTAGAAGGCGACATCACGGTTTTTATTCAAGAACACGGACAAAAAAAGGCCATGCATTTAGCTGCTGGCGATATGTTTCTGCTACCAGCTAAAACACCACATTCGCCAAGTAGAACCAAAAATTCAATTGGTCTAGTAATTGAAAGAAAACGCGCTGGAAAAGGATTTACCGATGGCTTGTTGTGGTTTTGCGAAAATTGTAATACTAAATTACACGAAGCTTACTTTGAATTGCACGATATTGAAAAAGATTTCCTTCCTCATTTTAATCAATTTTATTCCTCTCAAGAAATGCGAACTTGCAAGCAATGCGGTACCATTATGGAAATCAATCAATAATTCAAAATAATCCACTATTTTTGTATAATAATTACAAATTAAACAATATATAATGGCAACAATTGCACAACAATTCGGAATGGTAGAAGCGCTAGAAATTTTAGGCGTAAAAGCTATTAACGAAGGTACATCAACTGGAAACAATCATTTTTCAAACGGTTCAATTATTGAAAGTTACTCTCCTGTAGACGGTCAATTAATTGCAAAAGTAAAAACTACCACTCCAGAAGATTATGAAAAAGTAATGCAAACAGCTTCTGAAGCATTCAAAACATTCCGATTGATGCCTGCTCCAAAAAGAGGAGAAATTGTCCGCCAATTTGGAGAAAAATTAAGAAAATATAAAGAGCCTCTTGGTAAATTAGTTTCTTACGAAATGGGGAAATCCCTGCAAGAAGGCTACGGTGAAGTACAAGAAATGATTGATATCTGTGATTTTGCCGTTGGATTATCGCGTCAATTACACGGTTTAACCATGCACTCAGAGCGTCCTGGACATCGAATGTATGAGCAATATCACCCATTGGGAATTGTAGGAATTATTTCTGCATTCAATTTCCCAGTTGCAGTTTGGTCTTGGAATACTGCCTTAGCATGGATTTGTGGTGATGTGTGCGTTTGGAAACCATCCGAAAAAACACCGCTATGCGGAATCGCATGCCAAAATATCATCGCTGAAGTATTAAAAGAAAACAACCTTCCAGAAGGAATTTCATGTTTAATTAATGGCGATTATAAAGTGGGAGAATTAATGACGCATGATAAAAGAGTACCTTTAGTTTCGGCTACTGGTTCAACAAGAATGGGTAAAATTGTAGCACAAGCTTGTGCGGCAAGATTAGGAAATTCGTTATTAGAGTTAGGTGGAAACAATGCTATTATTGTTACTCCAGATGCCGACATTAAAATGACTGTTATCGGAGCTGTTTTTGGAGCTGTAGGAACTGCAGGACAAAGATGTACTTCAACTAGAAGACTTATTATCCACGAAAGTATTTACGATAAAGTAAGAGACGCAATTGTAGGAGCTTACGGGCAATTACGAATTGGAAATCCGTTAGATCAAAACAATCATGTGGGTCCACTTATTGATACACAAGCAGTTCAATTGTACCAACATGCTTTAGAAAAAGTAGTTGCCGAAGGCGGAAAAATATTAGTTGAAGGCGGGGTACTTTCAGGCGAAGGTTACGAAAGCGGTTGTTATGTTAAACCAGCTATTGCTGAAGCAAAAAATGAATTTGAAATTGTACAACACGAAACTTTTGCTCCGGTATTGTATTTATTAAAATATTCTGGTGATGTGCATGATGCAATTGCTATTCAAAATGGAGTTGCTCAAGGATTATCTTCTGCAATTATGACCAATAATTTACGTGAAGCAGAAGCCTTTTTATCAGTTGCAGGTTCTGATTGCGGAATTGCAAATGTAAACATCGGAACTTCTGGTGCTGAAATTGGCGGTGCTTTTGGAGGAGAAAAAGAAACAGGTGGAGGTCGTGAGTCAGGTTCTGATGCATGGAAAGTTTATATGAGAAGACAAACCAATACCATTAACTATACTACAAGTTTGCCTTTAGCTCAAGGAATCAAATTTGATTTGTAGTTTACAATGTTTAGCATCAAACAAAAACCCCCTGTTAATTACAGGGGTTTTTTGTTATCTGATAATGAATTTTTTATAGATTTTTTGACTGTTCCAATCTATTGATAAGATGTAAGTCCCAGAAACTAGTTTTGGATACTGTAAACTAATTTTATTTTCTTCAACATAAGCAATCGAATTCTCTATAAGGTTCCCGTTTATTGAATAAACTGTAAATTGAAGATTGGATTTCACTAATTCAGGAAATTGTAAAGTAATAGTTCCATCGCTACTCGGATTTGGATAGAGTAATATTTCTAAATTATTTTTTTCTTCAAAATTTATGCTGCTTAACAAGGTGCTATCAAAAATTGGTAATTTAACATAATTCCCACCCAATACTTGCGTTGCCTCACTTTCCGACATACATAACCAATCTTGCATTACCGTTGTATAAAGTTGTCTATAATCAAATTGCATTGGAACTTGATCATTAACTGAAGCATTTGTAGGTAGTGTAGGAGAATTTCCAATCATTCCAGGAATAGGATAAGCGGTATTGGTAACTTGACTCGGACTTGTATTTAAAGCCCCACCAAAAAATAGTACAGGAGCACCTGCACCATGATCAGTCCCCATACTGGAATTGCTTTTTATTCTTCTTCCAAATTCACTAAATGTCATTCCGGTTACTTTATCTTCTTTACCCATATATGCCAATTCTTGCTGAAAAGCCCCAATTGCCTGAGATAATAAAGTTAAATTAATAGCTTGTGAACCTTGAGTTTTATCGGTGCTATCCACTTGATTTTCGTGCGTATCATGTGTATTTGGATGATTAACAATATAAACTGGAGTTTGTAATCCGCCATTAATAAGTTTAGCAACAATTTTTAATTGGTCTGCTAATTTATTGCTTGAAGGATAAGTTACACCCGAGTTTAATGGCAAATTATAAGCCGTTTGGATTACATTTCTATAAACATTACTCTGATCTTTCATTAATCTAAGAAAGGTTAATTCATGACCATAATCTGAGTTTGGTGCCGGATCTGTAATTCCATTAATCACATTCAACAGTGCATTTGGATCTGGCGCACTGTAACCCATATTCATATTTGGCCCTTGTAAAGAAAACGGCAAGGTGGAACCAATTTGAATAGCTAATGGATCTGGCATATCTGTAGATGGGTATGCTGTTGGATAATTAGGATATTTTAAATCAAGTGCTCTACCAAGCCAGCCACTATCAATGTTTTGATTACTACCAGATGCAGTAAACCAAATATCTGTAGCTCTAAAATGGCTGTAATTGGGATTAGGATATGACACCCCTTGAACAATCATCATTTTCCCATTATTATACAAATCTTTCATTTCGGTCATTGCCGGATGAAGCCCTGTGAAACTATTGTTGTTTAATGAAAGCACACTGGATTGATTCATTAAAATATTTGATCTCGCGTTAAATAAGTTACTCCATTGGTCTAATGGAAACACAGTATTAAGCCCATCATTTCCTCCATTTTGCTGAATAATAACCAAAATTTTACCGCAATTTATTGCGGAAAGCGCCATTTTTTCAAGAGTTAAACTGTCTAATTCAGAGGAAGCCATTACAGGAATTCCTTTAAATAACAATGGAGTTGTTGCTACTAATGCGCTTGTTTTTATAAAATTTCTTCTTTTCATGGCAAATTACATTAGTTGGTATTCAGATAATTGAGTAATAGCAACCAACAAGCTTTTTAATCGCGATTTAACGATATTGGTGTAACCCACATTTGTTGGGCTGTTTGAATAATTAGTCCAAGCGGTTGTCCAGTAACCATCATTTGTTTGATTAGATAATAGATTTTGTACTTTCAAATCGTTTTTCACAGTAGTACTCAAATCAATTGGAAGTAAATAGTTAACACACTGGTCAACTAGCGTATTTGGATCTGAAATTAATGCTGCTGGAAATTGAGAAACCCATGCTATTACATCTACTTCAATTCGGGTTGTCAATCCGTTATAGTTTAAATTGAACCCATTAAATATTCCGTTTATGAATGCCGCTCTCTTTTGAATTGTATTTGAATTTATCCAATATTCATGAAAATTTGGATTTTGATAATAGGCAGGCCAACCAGCAACATTAGGAATTGACCCCATGGATTGATCCATAGTGGTTAAAAAATTAGTATTTATTGCAGCCCAAACATAATATTGTGCATGGTAATTGGTAGCATCTGAAACATTATAATTGGTATTAAAAGCCCTCAACGATCCAATTACTAAATCGAAAGGAGATTTAATACATACTCCATAATTTGCCATATCATAAAAATGTTGGCTTTTAAATAATTTATCAAGAACAGGAGCTATTTCCCAGTTATTTGCTACAAAATGTTGTGCCAAAGGAACAATCACATTGGCTTCAATATTTGCATCGATATCATAATATACAAAATAGCGATACAATCTTCTGCAGATATATTCTGAAACTACTTGAGATTTTGAAAAAATTAAATCTATAAAGGCATCTAATTCTGCACTTCCATTATTTGAAATGGTTGCATTATTAAAAAAGCTCGAAAATTGTTTTGTACTTGTGTCGTGTTGAGAGCTAACAAAATTAGTACTCGTAGGATGTGTATTTAAATTTTGAACGCGCCATCCTGTAAGGACCTTTGCAGCTGAAATTACATCGGCTTCCGTAAATTGACTTAATGGATCTTTACCTAAAGTAAAAAGTTCCATTATTTCTCGAGCAAAATTTTCGTCAGGCGCACTATTTGTATTAGCCTGATTGTTAAGATAATACATCATTGCTGGCTGCGTAGCAATGTTTCTAATAAGTGTTTTATAATTTCCTAAACCATTTGTTCTAAAATTTTGAACATATTCATAGCATATTCTTGCTGAATTGGAACCACAATATATATTTTGTGAAGCTCTAACGGAGTTAAAATCTATCGGAATTAAATGAAACCAAAACCAGGTCATTTTTTCTCTTATGTTTAAATCTTGGTTTAATGCCAAACCCAAATTCCATGACGTAACTCCACTTGTTCTCCAAGCATTGGTTGTGTTTCCTATTGAATTTGAATTAAAGGCATGTTGTGTCCAATCTCCACCGTAGGGAATGTTTCCTTCGTCGGAGTATACATTTTGATAAAAATTAACAGGGGGATTAGGAGAAGTATTGGAAAATGATATTAGTGAATTTACACTAGCATTTAATCCAGCTTGTTCAAAATTAGCAACATTTGAAAATTTAAATCCAAACTGAGTTCTTCTTAATAAATGTAAAGCAGTTGCTTTATTCCAAGTTCCCGAATAAGGCGCAAGTCCACTTGTAATGGCTCCAATTCTATTTGTTGTAGAATTTTCTGCAACAGGAACATAATTTCTTTGGCTATAATTCTTTCTTTTATATTTTTCAAAAAGGAGATCCAACTCCTCTTTTCTAAGACGAAAGATTTTTTTTAATAAATTTCTTCTAGAATATTTATTTTTCATGTTCTGAGAATAAGAATTAGCTATTTGACGTTTAAACTTAAAAAAGGTTTAACTAATTTAACTTCATAAAATTACTAATTTATTTTATATATAATAGTAAATAAAAAAAACCCTGCATTGCAAGGTTAAATCATTTTATTATTTCAAGAAAGTATTACTTCGTTTTTTTAACATATTGTGTTAGAATATAAATATGTTGTCCTTCAACACGACCTTCAATAAGATTGGCATCATCCCAAACTAATTTAATATTGTGCACTGCAGCACCACGCTTGGCAGTAAAAGTAGCTCCTTTTACATCTAAATCTTTTATTAAAACCACTGAATCTCCGTCTAATAGTATGTTTCCATTTGAATCTTTATGCACAATTTTGCCTTCGTCGTCGTCATTTTCTCCAGTTGCAGCAGCCCACTCAAGAGCTTCTTCATCTAGGTACATCATGTCTAATGAGTCTTGTTGTTTTAATCTTGCCAACATTCTCCAAGATACAATTTGCACCGGAAGGTTTTCATTCCACATACTATCACTCAAACATCTCCAGTGATTTAAATCGGTAGTTTCTGGATTTTCTATTTGTCCTACACAGGTTTTACATGCCAAGATGCTATCTTCGGGAGCCGCTTTTGAGTTGGGCGGGATTTGGTAAACTATTAGATTTTCATCTGTTCCACACAATTCACATTTAGAACCGCTTCGATCTTTTAATCTTTTTTCTGTAACAATACTCATATTTAATTATAAATTAAAGGAAGCACCAACTGTATAAACGAATTGATTATTTAAATTGTCGTATCCCATTGGCGTAGTATTGTATTTTGCAATTGGAAATCCAATTTCAGAATATACTCCAAATCCGTTGGTAAAGAAATATCTTCCCCCAAGATGGGCCCCAAAATTTCGCAACCCTATATCTAAACCCGGATAAATATCTGCGTTATTTTTTAATTTAAATACACTTCCTAAATTAGCATTAAAGCGAGCTTTTACATCAAATCGATCTTCAAATTTTGGGATGCCTAAATCTTGATTTGTATTTAATAAATAGGAGGCAACAAAACCATATGACATGTTTTCTCCAATTCCAAAATCGGTGGAAACCGAAATTCCCGAACCCCATTTTTGAATATTCCCCCCTACTTGAAATTTAATATCTCCTTTTCCTTTATATGCTTGAGCATCCATAAGGCCAGAAAAACCCAGAAGTAGAATAATTAGTAATTTTTTCATAAAGTCATTAATTAGTATACAAAGATAGAAATTCAATTGCAATGTGCTTTTAATTCCTTCCCTTTTCTGTAGGATACAATTTCGGAAGCAAATCACTTTGCCAGAATTCTTTTGTGTTAATATCCATTATGGTTAAGTGCCCTTTAAAAGCAGCACCAGTATCAACATTCCAAATACAAGCTTTTTTTACAGGAATGGTTTGGTTGATTTTAGTCACGGGGGTATGCCCAATATAAATCTCATCGTAAAGCGACAATCTTCTTGGATAGTGAACAGATTCTTTTTCAATATTTTCATCAAGAGCTAAGGCAGTTTCCCAAAGTGAACGATCCCAATAAAATAACTTCGGAAAATATTCAAAGGTTACGCCATTCATATTGGTAAATCCAGCATGAATGAACAATCTGTTTTGATGGTCGAGATGGAAATTTTGTAAAGAGGATAAAAAAGCAATGTGCTCTTTTTTGGTTTGATCTGAAACAGATCCATATGCGGCAACAGTAGCTTCTCCACCATGATTGTACCACAACGATTCATTAAAATTTTCAAAGTTTCCGTTTAGCCAATCAAGCAATAATTCGTCGTGATTTCCTTTAAGAAAAATACAATTTTGTTGTTTCCCAAGTGCAATTAAATAATCAATAACTTGGGGCGATTCACTCCAACCGTCTACATAATCTCCTAAAAAAATTAAAGTATCTTTTTCAGAAACATGAGCGCGCTCCATTATTTGGTGCAACGCACGCAATCCGCCATGAATATCTCCAATTACTAGTATTCTGTTCATAATTGCTACAAACTTATACAAAGTAGTTAAATAAACAGCAATTTCTATTTGTTTAAATTAGGTTAAATATTTTGGCATTTCTTTTTTCATTTCAAAAGAAAAAGTATATTTGAAAAACCAAAAAAATTAATGTTATGAATTCAAAAAATCCATTTTTTAAATCCGATACTTTTAACAGTAATAAAGTTCATGATGCCGTAATTATGGACCAATATCAAACCATGACTGTTGCCGGAACAATCAATAAAAGTTTTATCCTTTTATTGTTATTGGTAGTAGGTGCTTTTGGTACTTGGAACATGGTTTCTAACGAGCAAAATCCTATGATTTTTACAATTGGAGGAGCTATTGTTGGCTTGATTTTAGTATTAATAACTTCTTTTAAACCCCATCTATCAACTTATTTGTCACCAGCTTATGCAATTTGTGAAGGGTTGTTTATTGGAGGGATTTCTGCTATTTTAGATCAAGTTTATCCCGGAATTGTAATTCAAGCAGTGACTTGCACTTTTGTTACTTTTTTAGTTTGTCTTGCTTTATATAAATATAAAATTGTTCAAGTAACCGAAAAATTTAGATCGGTAGTAATCGCTGCAACTGCTGCAATTGCTATTTATTATATTATCTCTTGGGGGCTGACTTTTTTCATTAATTACCAACCAGTTCATTATGGAAATTCAATGGCGAGCATTGGAATTAGCCTTTTTGTAATAGTAATTGCGGCCCTAAATTTATTTTTAGATTTCGATCAAATAGAAACCGGTGCTGCTCAAGGAGCTCCAAAATATATGGAATGGTATGGCGCTATGGGATTAATGATTACATTAGTTTGGCTTTATGTAGAATTCTTAAGATTGTTATCTAAATTATCTAAAAAATAATTCTAAAATATATTTTTTATAAAGCCGTTCTTTAGGGAATGGCTTTTTGTTTTTAGGCCTTTAATAGTTTAATTATGTTTTCCAACAATTATTTTTTTGCATTTGTTTTTGCTTTGCTTATAGCAATGCCTTTTCATGCGCAAAAAATTGAAGATTGGAATCCAAAAAAAATCGACACCACTTTATATAATGCCTTTGATGTTTCTAAAAACACCTTAGAAAACAATAATTCCATCTATCCGCTATTGGCTAAATTGTATAAGATTAAACACTTTAGTAAAGAAAATGCGGTTTTTGTTCATATCGGGGATTCCCATATTCAAGGTGATGTGGCTACTTCGGTTATACGAAATGAAATGCAAAGTTATTTTGGAAATGCCGGTCGTGGTATGGTGTTTCCCTACCAAGTAGGAAAATCAAATGCGCCGTATGATATTTTTTCAAGTAGTTCTAGCGAATGGAAAAGCAGCAGATTGGCTCGAGTTGACACCACAATTACCTGCGGTGTTTCGGCATTTGGAATGCAATCACAATGCACAGATCCAGAATTTAATTTTGAATTACGTGCGGTAAATGGAGCTAAAGATTCCTTTGATAAAGTGCAATTATTTCTAGGTGGAGCGGTCTCTGAATTATACATGGAATACAACGAATGTGAAGCCGAAAATGGTTGTTTTTCTTCAGCCCCCGATCACACTATTTTAAATTTAAAAGCTCCTACTTCAGCATTTCGTCTAGCTTTTCCCACTAATGATACCATTAATTTTTATGGCGCATCTTTAGAAAAAAAAGACGCAATCGGAATCATCTATCACAGTATTGGAGCGAACGGGGCAAAATATTCAGACTATACTAAAACAGCTCAATTTTGGAAACATTTAAATAAGTTAAATGCCGATTGTTTTATTGTTTCTCTTGGAACCAATGAAGCTCAAGATCCCAATTTAACTGCCGAAATTTTTATTAATGACGTGAAAATTATGGTTGCTAAATTGCGTTTGACCTCGCCAGATGCTTGTATTATTCTTACTACTCCTCCAGTGTCCTATTTTAAGAAAAGCAAACCCAATCCATCTTTAGAAACCATTACCAATGCACTAATAGATTATTGTAACGCTACAAATTTGGTTTATTGGGATTTATATAACCTTTCTAAAGGTATAGAAGGCGCTTCCATTTGGAAGAAAAAACAATTATTGCGCCAAGATTTGGTGCATTTTTCTAAAGAGGGTTATGCGCTTCAAGGCAATTTATTCGTAGCCGCTTTCGCAAAAGTATGGAACGAGTTTTTATGTAAAAACTACTAAAACTGCAAGTAGATTGGCATTACTGGTTTGGCACTTTTAAATATCGAATACAAAGCAATAAAAAGGTACATCCCAACAAGGTAATACACCATAGGAAAGCTTTTTTGTTTTTCGATAATCTTTTCAGAAAAGCTATCCGGAATTAAATGTATCGCATAACCAATTGCAATCATGATGATTACAAATTTGTAGTTTTCTACATATTCGTAGGCTCCATCAAATGTGAATTGATAAACTATTTGATGGATGAATTGCAAAGCAGTATCAAGATTGCTTGCCTTGAAGAATATCCAGCAAAAACAAACAAAATGGAAGGTGATTAGGGCAAAGAAAAAATTACTCAATCCCGAAGGCAAAAGTTTTATTTTTCCGAAAAGGGAAGTCCACATTTTATTTATCATTAATCCCGTTCCGTGAAGCGCGCCCCAAATGATAAAATTCCAACTTGCGCCATGCCAAAACCCTCCAATAAGCATGGTTAAGAAAAGATTTAAATTGGTTCTGAATTTTCCTTTTCGATTCCCTCCCATAGAAATATAAAGGTAATCGCGCAACCAACTTGAAAGCGAAATGTGCCATCTGCGCCAAAATTCACTCACCGATTTACTTTGGTATGGTGATAAGAAGTTGGTTGGAATTGTGATCCCCATCCATTTAGATATTCCTATAGCTACATCGCTATATCCGCTAAAATCACAGTAAATCACAATGGCATAGCCATATAATGCCACTAAACATTCCAATCCATTATGAAGATGAGGTCCGTCAAAAACATAGTTTACAAGGTTCACCGAAATATAATCGGAGATGATTAATTTCTTAATTAATCCGGTAATGATTAAATAAAAACCTTTAGAAAAATCGGTGTCGCTTACATAATATTCTTTCTTTAACTGCGGAATAAAATCTTTGGCACGAACAATTGGTCCCATTACTAGTTTTGGGAAAAAAGAAAGAAATAACAGGTAGTTTACAATTCCTTTTTCGGGCTCTATTTCTCCTCGATATACATCAATGGTATAACTCAGATTTTCGAAAGTAAAAAAGGAAATACCAATAGGGAGTAAGATGTGTAATACATTAAATTTTAATTCAGAGAAATTGTTCCAAACCTCAATAAAAAAATTAGTGTATTTAAAATAAAAAAGCAATCCAAGGTTGAAAACAATACTCAAAAATAATAGAAATTGTTTCCCTCCTTTTTTCTTAATCTTAAATATCCAATTGGAAATACCGTAATTAAAAAAGGCCGATAGAATAACAATTGACACAAAACTACCACTGGCTTTATAGAAAAAATAAAGCGAAAACAACGAAAGCACAATCGCTCTGTGTTTGTAGTTTTTTCTGAAGATATAGTATAATAAAATGAACGCCGATAAAAAATACACGAAGAACCCATTGTTAAACAACAACGGATTGTGAGCATCATACAATAGCTGCTCTTTAACGCTATTCCAATCTATTTCTATCATATAGAGTCGGCTTTTATAATAGGTTTTACAGCTTTAGGCATTATCATTGGTGACTTAGGCGCTACCTGTTTATTCCTTAAGGGGACTTTCAAATTTACAGGCGCAGTTTTAATAACTGGTTTGTTTAATTTTTTTAGTGTCACCGCTTTTTGATAATCGTTTATTAACGCTTTAAAAATGGATTTGCTTACTGCTTTTGCCCCTTTGTAATTAAAATGAATATAATCTTTATTTGCAAATGGAACGATGCTGTCTGCCCATTTTACAATGGTTCCGTTTCCACCAATAGATTTATAGAAATTATAAAATGGCGTATTGGTATCGTAAGATAATCGAGCTTGAGTTTGAATCAAAGAATCAATTCCTATGGCAGTTTTCCATTGTCCATCATAATTAAAAGCCCTGTCAGAGCAGCTAAATAATAAGAACTCGGTATTTGGCATGTTGTTTTGAAATTTCTTAATTACAGGGCGCATACCTCGATAATAATAATCATAATTGGTATCATTTGGTTGAAACAATAAATTCACCCCATATTGAAAAACAATTAAATCATAATATCCAATTTTGTCTAATTCTGCCAACAAACTACTGCTAATTTTTTTAAGCTCAACACCTGTAATACCTCTAAAGGAATAGTTGTCTAAGACAATTCCCGATTGTGGCTCAGAGCTAACACCATAAACTGGAGTATGTTTTGCATAAAGCGTAAACTTAGCTTTGCTTGAAACGCCACTTCCAATTAATACCCGATTGAATTCGGAGTTGGCAGGTAATTTTACAACAGAATCATTAATCTTAACCGATATGGTATCTCCTCTTCCATAAAGCAACCATTTTTGTGTTTTTTGGGTGGCATTTTTTTTGATGTTATCTCTAAAATCAACTTCTAAATTATTGGCAAAAAAGGAATATCCGGATAAAAATAAACCAGAATTATGCTCTTGTTTTTTAAAATTATCGACATTAAAATCACCGTTTAAAAATACTTTGGCGGTTCGTCTAAAATCAGAGGAAACACAAGATATAGGCACATAACCAACGCCCTTTTGTTGTCCAAAATAATTTTGAAGTTGTTCTCGAACATCTTGGGTAATAAAGTCGCCTTCAATTTGGCTGTCGCCAAACCAGGCAATTCTTATTTTCACATTTTTCCCTTCTGCTAGTTGCAGCATTTTTTGAGTAATTTTTGGCAAAGCAGGAATTAGTGTATCCGCATTAAAGCGAATTAGTGTGTTTTTCTTTTGATAAGAATCAAATTCATTTATTAGGCTTCCTACAGATGATGCGGAATGGGAGGCCTGCTTTTTTTTTATTTTACCTTTAAAGGTTTTTTCTTTCACTAAAATATCCGACAGCAAATTTACATTTTTAAAATAAGGGTAATAGGCCACAATCTCTTTTGAGAATGCAGACAAAACCAGCTGGATGCTTGTGACCAATAAAATAAATAGGATTACTTTTTTGCTATGGTTCATGAACCTTAATTAGAAATGGGGTTGTCTTAAATAGCCTTGTTTAACAGTTTCTTAAAAATTGTATTTCACGGCAAAAGTAAAAAAAAGGAAGCGTGTTTTACATTTTATATATAAATAATTTAGGCAAAGATTTTTAACGAAAATAAACTTTAAACTTGAAGTCAAATAAGAGCTAAAAATCCTTTAAGGGGCTGTTTAATTTCATTTAATTTTTTTATTGAAAACAGAAGTGCTATTTTTGATACCAACAGCTGATTTATGATAGAAATAGAAAGAAAATTTTTAGTTATCTCTTTGGATTTTATTGCTGAGTCTTTTGCGCAACATGCTATTGCACAAGGTTATCTTAATTCCGATCCAGAACGAACTGTGCGCATAAGAATTAAAGGCGAAAAAGGGTATATTACCATTAAAGGCTCAGGAAATGAAAGGGGTACTTCAAGAATGGAGTGGGAGAAAGAAATCTCCCTTGAGGAAGCCAAATCACTATTAAAATTATGCGAACAAGGGGTTATTGAAAAAACCCGTTATGAAGTAAAGTCGGGAAAGCACACTATTGAAATTGATGTTTTTCACGGAGAAAATGAAGGTCTAATAATGGCTGAGGTGGAGTTAGAAGATGAAAATGAAGCAATATTAAAACCCAATTGGCTGGGTAAAGAAGTCACCGGAGACAAGCGTTATTACAACTCCTATATTAGTTTATACCCTTTTAATAAGTGGTAATTAGTTTTGTAATATTTCCAAACACACATTAATGTATCCCGCACCGCTACTAGAAGCGATAGTAAAAAAAGCTTTTTTAGATAAGTCGATTTCTCTTCCTCTAACAAATGGCCCTCTATCGGTTATTTCTACCACAACTGTTTTTCCGGTTGCAATATTGGTTGCTCTTATTTTAGTTCCAAAGGGAAGAGTTTTATGTGCAGCCGTAAGTTCGTACATATTATAAATTCTGCCACTTGCGGTGCGTCGGCCATGAAACTTATTGGCATAATAGGAAGCCCTAGCTGTTTTTTTGTAGGGCTTGAATTTGCCTTTATAGGCAGTAGCAGAATCGATTATAACTAAAGTTTTTTCAGTGGTTTTTTGTTTTTTCACCGAATCTTTAGCAATTATTTTAGCCTCTTTTTTTCCGATAAGAATAGATTGCGCAAAAAAGCTGGTGCCGAGTAAAGCAATTAATATAACAAGAAGTTTGGTTATTCTTTTTTTCATCTTTAATGAGTTTTAATTTGATGTAAGTTCGTTTTTGGCAAATAATCACCAACAGAACTATCGTATTAGAACCATAAATGCCATGGAATTCTGGCTAAAATTAGCAATAAACCCAATCCATAAAAAATGGAAATCGTTTTAAACTTTGTTAGACTAGAAGTTGCTTTTTTATGTTTAGACCATCCAATGGTGATGAATACAATAGCAATAATGTTTATTAATGGGTGCTCTAAAGCAGTTAATCTAATAGCAGCATTACTCATTTCGCTCAAACCTGCTTTTCCAATTGGCGAGACAAAATAAAGCACTAACCCAACTAGTAATTGAATATGTGCAGCTATTAATCCAAGCAAGGCAATGGTTCGGTTTTTCGAGCTAAATTCTTTTTTTGAAACCATTCCAAGCACCGAATTAAGCACGGCAACTACTAATAATAAAAGTGCTAAATATGCCCACCCCGAGTGAAATTTTTGAATAAATTCGTACATATATTTAATTTTTATTTTAACAAATATACAGAAAAAACAGAATAAAAAAAACCTCTTCGGTTAGGAAGAGGTTTTAAATATTAGGAAAGGGACTTATTAGAAATTATAACGTAGTGAAACATTCCAAGTTCTTCCGAAACCGAAATATCCTTGATTTCCATCTGCAATTCCATTGTAAACTCTATTATTTGATTGATATGTTCCCAATGCAGCATTTGTTGAACTGATATTGTCTGTTGTTTTAATATTACTTGTTAATTCTGAAAGGTAAATTTCATCAAAAACATTATTTATGTTAATTCTAAAAACTACAGAATCTTTTTTATTCATACCAACTAACATTTTATATGAAATTCCAGCATCTACTAAATCATATGCAGGTAATTCTAAATTATTTTTTACAGCACCAACATTAGAATATAACTTTTCATAATTTCTCCAATCAGCATCTACAGAAAATCTTTTAAATATTTCATATTTTGCTCCCAAGCCCCAAGTAGTTTGAGCAGCATCACCAACTTTCCCTCCATCAACATCAACTAGAGTTTCTGTTAATAAATTTTGGTTTTCATCGGTTTGCCTTGTAATAGATTGTCCTTTATACTCCCAATTTCCAATTGATGCAAAACCCTTAATATCTAATTTTTCAGTTGGTTTTAGTATAAAATCTAATTCTAAACCAGTATGAAGTTGTTGAACACCTAAATTAGACCTATAAACTAAATCGCCTTGAGATAGAACAGTTGTGCCGACTGTTTCGGTAAGCGCAGTAACAACTCTTGAAGATGAAACAACTCTATCTTGCCAAGAAGTTCTATAAGCATTTATACTTGCATTAATTGTTTTAGATTTGAATGTATAACCCGCTTCTAATCCAAATATTTTTTCATTTGAAGTTAATGGATTTATCTCGTTTGTAAAGTTTAGATAAATATTATCATGATATGGTTGACGAGAATACAATCCAGTGTTTACATAAAATGTATGTTTATTTAGAATTGAATAACTACCACCTGCTTTAATATTATAGCCTAAATTTGAAACTTTTTCAGAATTTACATATTGTGGTAAATAATCATATCTATCAAATCTTTGGTGTGTTTGGTTAGAAATTGATCCTTGAATAAAAGATGAAAAGTTATCTTTATTATACTCTAATTGACCGAAGAAACCACCATATGATATTGTCTCACTATAATCATAGTCAATTTTTTGATTATCATCTATCTTATTAAACATTGCTCCCCAAGGATTAGTTGTTAAAGACTGATTAACCGTCTGAAGAATATTACTGCCTTGTGTTTGGTGATTTTCGCCTCTAAGTTTTCTAGAATCTGTAAAATTAGACAATCCAATAAAATTATTTACCTGTCTGTAGTGTGTTCCATAATAAGTTCTTAAATCAATACCAAGGTTTAATGTTAAGTCTTTAGTTATTTTATTTTTTAAATTTGAAACCACACCATACCATTCATGATTATTCATTGAAGACCTAATTAAATAACTATTAGCAAATGTTCCTGCACCATTTGCAAGCGCTTGATTATTTGCAAAAATTTGGTCGAAGTTAATATATGTTTGCTGAGAAGCTCCAGTATATGGATTAAGCTCACTAATATATTTTTTATTTGCTGAAGCACCATAATTTCCAGTTCCGCCACCTCTTCCCCAAGAAGCATAAACAACTGTAGATAAATCTAATTTATCTGAAATTTTATAATCCCAGTTTAAATTAGCTACCGGTTTGTGATAAAAATTAACTCTTTCAGAAATATATTTTCCGTTTAAATAACCATAGTTATTGTTGTATTTTCTTCCGAAACCTAAGTAATCTGATATCTTTTTAGAAAAGTTTTGATCGTGTTGTTGAGGCGCACCCGTAATTAAGAAGTTAAAATTATGTTTATCACTTGCTTTGTATCCTACAGAAACAAAATAATTTTGTCCATCTCCTCTAGTTCCATCATTATATCCATCACCTTGCCAATGAGAAAACATAAAGCTTACACCCCATCCTTTCTTACTTATCCCTGTGTTATATGCAATAGTAGTTTTTAAATAATCATCATTCGCAATTCCTACAGAAGAAAAACCACCTTCTTTCAATTCTGTTGCTTTTGTAATAAAATTTACAGTCCCTCCAACAGAAGATATGGCTAATTTAGAAGATCCTAAACCTCTTTGAATTTGAATTGCATTAGCAATGTCAGCCATTCCAGACCAATTTGACCAATACATTTTACCATCTTCCATTCCATTGATTGGCTGACCGTTTAATAAATATGCGGTATTGTCTTGTTGAAATCCTCGAACACTTACTCTAGAATCACCAAATCCACCAGATTGACCTGCAACATATACAGATGGAGTATTTACCATCATTTGTGTAATGTCTAAAGTACCCACCTTAGCCTGAATTTCTGAAGCTCTAATTGTAGATACTGCAATTGGAGTTTTTCTGTCTTTAGCTAAATCGATTACTCCTTTCCCTATAAGGACAACATCTTCCAATTGATTGGAGTTAGATACTAATTTAATAGTTCCTAAATCTACAGTTTCTCCTTTGCTAACTTTAAAGTTAACTGTTTGAGATTGAAATCCTACATAAGAAATTACTACCTGGCCAGAAGCGGCTGTAGTATTTAAAATAAATTTACCATCCATGTCAGTTGAAGCGCCACTAGTTGAGCCTTTAACTAAAACATTTACACCTGGTAGAGCACCTTTAAGCTCGTTGTCTAATACAGTTCCTTTAATTTTCCCTTGAGAAAACACAGCCGTAGCCATTAAAAGAAACATAATCGAAAATAAATTAAATGTAATTTTTTTCATGTTTTTGTTTTTGTTTTAAAATTTTCAGCAAATTTCTTATATAATTACTTTATTGATGTTAATTAAGTGTTAACAAATCGAATTTCTATATAAAATTCACATTCAACAATTATTTTTTATAAAATATCTAAAATATTAATAGTAAATCAATTAAATGAATAAAAAAACCTCAATACTACTATAAATATTGAGGTTATTATTTATTAATGCTATAATTAGTTATTTATTTAAGAAATGATTTAGTAAAAATGCGGTAGAACTATCGTGGTTTGCCACTTTTTTATTATTTATTTCATCTAATATGGAGTTGGCCAATTGCTTACCTAACTCAACACCCCATTGGTCATAACTAAAAATATTCCAAATAATTCCTTGTACAAATATTTTGTGTTCATACATTGCCACTAAGCTACCAAGGCTTTCTGGAGTTAATTGATCAATAAGAATAGTATTTGTAGGTTTATTCCCTGTAAATACCTTAAATGGTTTTAAGTAATCTGCTTTTGATTTTTCTATGCCTTGTTTATCAAATTCCTCTTGTACTTTTTCGGGAGTTTTTCCATTTAAAAGGGCTTCTGTTTGAGCGAAGAAATTGGACATTAATTTATTATGATGCTCTTGATCTCCATAAAGAGGTGAAACATATCCAATAAAATCGGTCGGAATTAATTTAGTTCCTTGGTGAATTAATTGAAAAAATGCGTGTTGTGAATTGGTTCCTGGCTCACCCCAAATAATAGTTCCGGTTTGGTAATTCACGGGTTTACCATCTCTTCCAATGCTTTTTCCGTTACTTTCCATGATTCCTTGTTGCAAATAAGGAGCTAGTTTTTGTAAATATTGAGTGTAGGGAATAAGCGCTTCACTTTCAGCGCCAAAAAAGTTGTTGTACCAAACGCTTAATAATGCCAAGATTACAGGAATATTTTTTTCAAAAGATTCATTTTTAAAATGCTCATCCATTTGGTTCGCACCTTTTAATAATTTATCAAAATTATCAAAACCTACTGCCAAACTAATAGACAGTCCTACAGCAGACCAAAGTGAAAATCGACCGCCAACCCAATCCCACATTGGAAAAATGTTATTGGCATCTATTCCAAATTCGGTTACTTTTTGAATATTTGTGGAAACGGCAACAAAATGTTTTGCTACATCTTCTTGTTTCGCAGATTTTAAAAACCAACTTCTAATAGTTTCAGAATTGGTTAGTGTTTCTTGTGTTGTAAATGTTTTTGATACAATTACAAAAAGCGTTGTTTCGGGATTTACTTTTTTAATAATTTCATTTACATGATCTCCATCTACATTAGAAACAAAATGAACATTTAAATGATTTTTATAATATTGTAATGCTTCAACCACCATTGCTGGTCCAAGATCTGAACCACCAATTCCTATATTTACCACATCGGTAAATGCTTTTCCGGTATATCCTTTTCTTACTCCAGATGTAATTTCATGAGTGAATTTTGCCATGCTGTCTTTCACCGCATATACTTCATCCATTACATTTTTTCCATCAACAATATACGAAGCACTTTTTGGCGCTCTTAAAGCAGCATGTAAAACCGCGCGATTTTCAGTTTGATTAATTAATTCACCATTAAAACATTGCTCAATGGCTTTTTTTAATTGCACCTCTTCAGTTAATTGTAACAATAACTCAAGGGTTTCTGAAGTAATGTTGTTTTTTGAAAAATCAACCAAAAAATCATTCCACTTTAAATGAAACTTTTCAGCTCTTGAAGCATCATTTTGAAATAGTTCTTTAATGGAATTGGTTTCCATTTTAGAAAAATGATTTTTTAAATTTTGCCAAGCTTTGGTATTGGTTGGATTGGTGATTGGTAGGGCCATATTATTTTATTTGAGGTACAAAATTAGATAAAAGAATGTATAATAAACCAATAAATTAGTATTAATAATTAATTTATATCAATGAAAACGATGTAGTTGAAGGGGTTTAGGACTTAGATTTTTTTCTAAAGGTAATTTCTGCAACACTATCTAATTCTCGTTTTAGTGGTCGCATAATTTCTTTGTATTTAGGAAGGTTTCTTCCTTCCATGGTTTGCGAATTGGGCAGTTTTAATTTTAAAGCGTCAACCTGCTGTCCATTTTTCCAAAAACGATAACATACATGAGGACCTGTAGCCAATCCGGTGCTTCCCACTTTTCCAATTACATCACCTTGTTTTACGCGTTGTCCTCTACGAACTAATATTCTAGACATGTGAAGGTATTGCGTAGAGTAGTTTTTATCATGTTTTACTTTTACAAAATTTCCATTTCCTGTGGTGTATCCTGCCTGTTCCACAATTCCAGAAGCAGTTGTCATAATTGGAGTTCCGGTAGGTGCTGCATAGTCGGTTCCTTTGTGGGCTTTCCAAATAAGCTGTACCGGATGGAATCGGTTTTTTGCAAACCGTGAAGTAATATGTACAAATTTTAATGGAGCTTTTAAGAAAAAGTTCTTTAGGGCTTTTCCGTTTTCATCGTAATAATCTGTTTTCCCATTTCGTTCTTGAGCAAAAGGGAAGGCATAAATTTTCTCTCCTTTATATTCAAAAAAGGCCGCTCTCAAACTATCAACACCATCATAAACGGTATCGTTAATGTATCTTTCGGTAAAGCTAATTGCAAATTTATCGCCTTTTCTAGATTTGAAAAAATCGATAGACCAAGCAAAAACTTTCGTTAACCTTCCTGAAAGTGTTGGTTCCACTTTCATGCTTCTTAAAGTTTGGGTTAAGGAACCAGTTAGTTCTCCTGCAATGGTTCGAACTTTGAATTTAAGCGGTCTCATTTTTTTGTACCCAATAATTGAATCAGTAAGATCAATTAAGTAATAATCTAATCGAGTTGGTTGGTATATAAGATATTGTAATTTGTGGTATCTATCTTTAGATCTTAAGCATACATAAGGTCTTTTATATCTTACGCTGGTTGAAAAGGAATCTTTAACAACGCGAATAATATCAGCTGCTTTTTTGCCGTTAAGATTTTGTTTTTTTAGTATTCTCTCAAATGTATCTTGACTTTGAATGGTGTCGTAATGCACATTATATTCATCGTAGTGAAATCCAAAATCAATCACAGGTTTTTGAGGTTCAGCATCTTCAATAACAAAATCTTCCTCTGATTTATTACAAGAAGATAACGCTAGTAAAACACAAATAAGAAATGCAATTTTTTTCAAAAAGCCGGAATTTATTTTAACAATCTTCTCCCCAATTTTCCAATTCTTCCTCACTCCAAAGTTCTGGAAAGAAAATTCGTCTTTGGTATTTTGGGTGCATGTATTTTTTCCAATCACTACCTCCAGTTGCTTCGCCAGAACCTTGACCGCTTTCGATGTATTTTTTTGCAGTATTTAAATGGCCCATAACCCAAGTTATGTTTACCGTTTTATCATAATGTCTCATGGCCGTAACTAATTCGGCATTTTTTTGATCGGCATCAGGAAGTTGTTTGAATTTTTGCCAAAGATTACTTGTATTATGAGCTTCCATATAGCGTAAAAACTCGTCTTTGTATTTTCTTTCAAATTCAAGAATTAAGAACGATTTTTCACCTGTTTTATAATCTTTCCCTGCAGCTTGCCAATACAAATGTTCAAATGCATGTGAGTAAGGCGTGTTTCGATCAATAGTTGCTCTAAATCGATGGTCAATTAAATTGATTAAATCAGTAGAAGCAAATTCAATCAATCGATATTGTGCACTTTGAAAACCACTTGCAGGGGTTAAGGTATTTCTAAATTTCATGTATTGGTCTACTTCCATTCCTTCACCCATAATGGTGAAAGAGGTAGTTAGCATATCAAAATAACGACTAATTCGCAT
>CAMCBB010000015.1 GCA_945872875.1 Flavobacterium psychrophilum | reverse complement strand
TTTAGATTATTATTAACTACTAAAAGGTAATTTTATGGCTACTACTCAAATTCCTGATGCTTTATTGGTAAAGAATTATATAGATGGCGACGAGAACGCTTTGTCTATATTAATTAAGAAACATCAATCTAAAATTTATGGATTTATTTATTCCAAAATGCCAGATCGTGATGTTGCTGACGACATCTTTCAAGACACCTTTATTAAGGTAATTAAAACCCTAAAATCTAATTCTTATAATGAAGAGGGTAAATTTTTACCTTGGGTTATGCGTATTTCTCATAATCTTATTGTAGATCATTATAGAAAAAACAAAAAGATGCCAATGCTTCGAGAAACCGAAGAATTCTCAATCTTTTCAATACTTTCTGATAATTCTCTAAATGTTGAAGGGAGAATAATCACCGATGCTATAGAAAAAGATTTGCAAAAAATTATTCAAGAACTTCCAAGTGATCAAAAAGAAGTATTAGAGATGCGAATCTATCAAGACTTGAGTTTTAACGAAATTGCAGAGCTTACAGGAGTAAGTATAAATACTGCTCTAGGAAGAATGCGTTATGCCTTAATGAACTTGAGAAAAATAATTGAAAAAAATAATATTATTTTAACTAATTAAACAATAATTCGTTTGCTAAATCGTTATAGAATAAACTTAAATATTTCTATGGCGAAACTTTACTCTAAAAAAGCATTAGTAAACAACAAAATGTTACCAAAAAAAGAAACTATTAGTTTTATTCTTAACTATTCAAAAGCGTTGAATATCGTTAAAATTGGTAACCACAACTTTGAAGTTATTGCTAATTAAAAAAAATATCCCGTTTATTAGCGGGATATTTTTTTTTCTATTTCTTTGATAATTGATTTTCTTCCAATGGTTTTGGTAATAAAATCTTTGTCTAAATCCCAGCCTCTAGCAGGTGAATATTCTCGGCCATACCAAATTATTTGAAGATGTAAATCATTCCATAATTCTTCAGGAAATAGCGCTTTAGCATCTTTTTCTGTTTGATTTACATTTTTTCCGTTACTCAGTCCCCAACGATACATTAAACGATGAATATGAGTATCAACAGGAAATGCGGGCACACCAAATGCCTGACTCATAACCACGCTAGCGGTTTTATGACCCACAGCTGGCAGCGATTCTAAAGCTTCAAAACTTTGAGGAACTTTGCCTTCATATTTGTCAAGTAGTATGTGTGACAATCCATGAATGCCTTTGGATTTCATAGGAGATAAACCACAAGGTCTAATGATAGCTTTAATTTCATCCACCGTCATTTTTACCATATCCAAAGGGTTATCTGCTTTTGCAAATAATAGAGGAGTAATTTGATTGACTCTAACATCGGTGCATTGTGCAGAAAGTAATACCGCAATGAGCAAGGTATACGGATCTTTATGGTCCAATGGTATAGGTATACTTGGATAAATTTCTTTTAACGAATTTATAACAAATGTTACACGCTCTTTTTTGGTCATTAATTGTTAAATTTGATTTGTAAAATAAATCAATTTAGCCGACAATCACAATAAATAAATTATATCTATGACAACATTAAAAAAAGGAGATAAAGCACCAAATTTTTCAGGAAAAGACCAAAATGGAACTTCACATTCGTTAGCCGATTATCAAGGAAAAAAATTAGTAGTTTTCTTTTATCCAAAAGCTAATACCCCAGGTTGTACTGCAGAAGCTTGTGATTTGAGAGATAACTTTGATCATTTTCAGGCAAATAATTATGCTTTGATTGGTGTAAGCGCCGACTCACAAAATGCTCAATTAAAATTTAAAGAAAAATTTAATTTCCCTTTTCCTTTACTTGCAGATGAAGATAAATCAGTGATTCAAGCATTTGGCGTATGGGGTCCTAAAAAATTTATGGGAAAAGACTATGACGGCATTCATAGAACTACTTTTGTTATTAACGAAAATGGAATTGTTGATGAAGTAATTTCTGATGTAAAAACAAAAGCACATGCTTCCCAAATATTAGGAAATTCCTAAATTTTTTCTAATAAAACTCTGGTTTTATAAGTTTTAACTTTTTTAAAATGAGTTGGAGTAAAACCTGTAATTAGTTTGAATTGATTTGATAGATGTGCAACACTGCTATATTGTAATTGGTGTGTAATTTCATTAAGTGTTAATTCGTTATATAAAATTAACTCTTTTGCTTTTTCTATTTTATGCAAAACAATATAATGCTGAATAGTCATTCCGGTTACTTCTTTAAATAAATTAGATAAATAGGTATAATTAAGATTTAATTTTTTGCTCAAGTAAATTGACAATTTTATTTTTGGAAGTTCATCACTATAATGAATCATTTCAATTACGCTCGTTTTTATTTTTTCAACAGTAGTTATTTTTTTTTCTTGCATTAATTCCAACCCACATTCTGCAAGAATATTTTTTAATTCCTCTTTTTTTAAATCAAATAAATTCTTTTCAGGGAGTTCTACTTCCCCCAGATATACTTGTTTAAAGGCTATCCCCGTTGTGTTTAAAGCATCTTTTACAACTATTATACATCGCAAAGAAACCATGTGTTTAATGTGTATTTTCATTCAATAATATGATTTAGCTAATTTGTTAAATACAAAATGCAACAGATTTAATATCTGATAAAATAGCCAATCTAATTAGTAGGAATTTTTTTTTCTTCGGGGATTGAAGAATTAACTATAGGATAGTTAAATAATTTTTATAAAATTAATATTTTTTTTTGAAATGAACAAATTCGATTTAAATTAATTAAGAAATTTCTTTTAAATAAAAAAACCTCAATTGGTAATTGAGGTTTGAATTTTACACATTGGTTACATCTTCTAATACTTTATTGGGATCGTAGCCAAATAGTTTATGATGTTTAATAAGCTCTGCGGTACCTATTGGAAGTAGGCTTTCCCAGCCACTAGTGCCCGAACTAATCATTTTTAATACTTCTCTCGAGAAGATTTTTAAATTTTCTTTATCATATCCGGCAACATCAATTACTTTTCCATTATAGGCAAAAAATTTATATAATTCCTTCATTCTAGGATGTACTTTTAGATTTTGAGATGTAATTACTTCTCCATCTTCAAGCATTGGGTATAAGTATACTTTCAAATCTCGGTAAAATAATTTTCCAAATGCTTCTAATATACCTCCACTTAAATGACGGTAGTATTTTTCGTCAAAAATATCTACTAAATTATTAACTCCCATTACCAACCCCATTCGGGCTTTAGTATAACTTGAGAAATATTCAACCACTTTGTAATATTCTTGGAAATTAGATATCATAACTGTTTGTCCAAGTGAACAAAGTAATTCAGCTCGATCCATGAAATCTCTTTCGTCAATTTCACCTTCCGAGCGAAGATTAGATAAAGTGATTTCAAAAATCACAAAAGTATTTTCTTTTTCTACTTTATTTTCTTTGGTAAACATCTCCAAAGAGCGTTCCAACATGTCCATGTTTACTTTGGTAACCGGACGAAAACTTCCTCTTAATGCTAGAATGTTCTTTTTATATAAAACAGCTGCAGGTAAAATATTGTGTCCATCTGGACTAAACATAACGGCATCTGTCATTCCATTTTTTACCAATTGCAAACTCATTAATCGGTTGTCTACATTAGCAAATCTTGGCCCTGAGAAGTTTATGGTATCAATTTCTAATTGATCTTTATCAAGATGATCGTATAAATAACGAAGTAATTTTTTAGGATCATTGTATTTATAAAATGCTCCATAGATTAAGTTTACACCAAGAATACCGAGTGTCTCTTGTTGCAAACGGGCATCGGTTTCTTTAAATCGTATATGAAGAGTAATTTCATTGTAATCTTCTTCTGGCTCTAATTGATATTTTATTCCAACCCAACCATGACCTTTAAACTGCTTTGCGAAATCTATTGTTGCAACTGTGTTGGCGTAACTAAAGAATAATTTATTTGGGTGTTTTGCTCGGTCTAATCTTTTTTCAATTAAATCTACTTCATGCGAAAGCATTTTAGTCAACCTACTTTCGGTAACATAGCGACCATCCGTTTCAATTCCGTAAATAGCATCACTAAAATCCTTATCATAGGCAGACATTGCTTTTGCAATTGTTCCAGAAGATCCTCCAGCTCTAAAAAAATGTCGAACAGTTTCTTGACCCGCACCAATTTCAGCAAAGGTACCATAGATATTTTCGTTCAAATTTATGCGTAAAGCTTTGTCTTTAATTGAGGGTATTTGCTCAATTACTTTGTCTCCTTTTAATTTTATGTCTAATCCGGAATTTCCCATAATCAAATTAATAGATAGCAAAGTTAGAAAAAATGGTGCTTAAAAAAAGATAATTAATGCTATTTTTGTATTAATTTAACTAAGATTTAATTTTTAGTTTGAATTCTAATTATTAGCATAATGAAGATTTATTTTTTAGGTACTGGCACATCTCAAGGCATTCCTGTAATAGGAAGCAATCACGAGGTTTGCAAAAGTCTAAACCCAAAAGACAAAAGACTGCGTGTTTCTGTATGGGTTTACACACATAATACTTCAATAGTAGTTGATTGTGGCCCCGATTTTAGACAGCAAATGTTAGCTTCAAAATGCACAAAAATTGACGCTTTTTTGTTTACACACGAACATGCCGATCATACCTCGGGAATTGATGATATTAGGCCCTTTAATTTTAAACAAGGAGAAATTCCCTTTTATGCTCATACACGAGTTATTGAAAATTTAAAAAAACGTTTTGATTATGTTTTTGAAACTGAAAATCGTTATCCAGGAGCGCCATCAGTGCATGCAATTGAAGTAAAGAATAATATTCCGTTTATAATTGGCGATATTCAAATAGTTCCAATTAATGCTTCCCATGCTAATCTTCAGGTTTTTGGCTATAAAATGAACGATTTTGCTTATTTAACCGATGTGAAAACCATAAAATCCGAAGAAATTGAGAAAATTAAAGGCGTAAAAGTGTTGGTAATTAATGCCTTAAGAGAGGAATCGCACCACTCACACTTTAGTTTGCAGGAAGCCTTAGATTTTGTAACTTTGGTCCAACCTGAAAAAGCTTACTTTACTCATATTAGTCATTTGCTTGGCTTTCATGTTGAAGTTGAAAAGAAGTTACCTTCTAATGTTTTTTTGGCTTATGATAATTTAGAAATAGCTTTATAGTGATGAAAAGACAATTGTATCTCTACTTATTTATTTTATCAGCATTAGTTGCTGCATTTACTTATATGTATTATTCGAAAGCGCTTTCTTTTGAAATGAAAAATAATGAAAGTGAAATAAAGTACTATAAAGACAGTATTTCAGTAGTTACCAATAAATTATTTGAAGCCAACCATTTTTCATTAGAGAACAATGATTTCGCTAAAGAATATTATGTGGATTATGATTTGCAAAAGCTAATGCCACAAATTAAAGAGGCATTGTTGGCATATAATGACGATCCAAAAGGAAATATTTACACAGGACAAGAGAAATTAGGAGAACAAAAATTCATCATCAATAAAATAAAAATTTTAAACCACCGTTGGATTATTGCTGACTATAGTGATGGTCAATATTGGGGTGATGTAGTGCTCAAATATTTTGTTGAAAAAGACGGAAAAATAACCTTTCAATTAATGGATACTTTTATTTATCCGAAACAAGAATACTAAATCAATAAAATTTTAAGCCCAATAAAATTTTAATCCTATGAAAAACCTACTAATAGTAATTGCAATAGCTTCAATTTTCATTTCTTGTAAACTAAATGATACGACCAATGAAGAAGTAAAAGCACCTGTTAAAGATTCAACAATTGTTGGCGCAGATAAAGATGATGACGGTTGTTTGGCTTCTGCCGGTTATACCTGGTCTAAGCTAAACAAAGAATGTGTAAAAGCCTTTACGGGAATTCAGTTAAATCCTGCTTCAGATGCTGCAACCGAAGATGAAACATTGTGTGCCTATGTTTTATTTAATGAAGATGGTGACAAAGCCGAAATATTTTTACCAGATGATAAATCGTTTATTGTTTCTAAAAGCGGTTCTGAAAAAGTATGGTCATTTCAAGATTACCAATTAATTGGTCATAATGGATACCAACTTAAAAAAGCCGGTCAATTGGTTTTTTATGGAGATGGAGAAATAGGGAGTAAAGTTTCCGATTCGGATAACCCTGACGGTCAAGAATAAAAATAAAAAAGTCTCAATTGAGACTTTTTTTATTGCTGTAACCAATTTTTGAAATCGTAAAAATTCTGTGGAGCAACACCATGGCCCACAGAATATTCTTTATAAACTATTTCTATTCCTAGTTGCGTTAAAGCAGGTGCTGCTTTTCTAGCCCAATCTACAGGTACTACCTGGTCTACCGTTCCGTGGGAAGCAAATATCTTTAGATTACTAAAGTTATTAGTTTCAAAATTTGGTTTAACCATTTCAGTATTTAAATAGCCACTCATAGCAACTACTCGTTGAATTTTCTCTGGGTAGGAGAGTGCCACAGCATAACTCAAAATAGTTCCTTGACTAAATCCAATTAAAGTAACATTTGAGGGATCGATAGGATAATTCGCAACTAACTCATTAATGAAATTTGCAATTAAATCTCTAGATTGTTGTGCCTGTGGAATATCTGAAAATTTATTTTCATCGGCATCAAAATTAATGGCATACCAAGCATAACTTCCAAAACCCATATCATAGGGTGCTCTAGCAGATATTACATAATATTCTTCGGGAAGTTCAGACGCAAAAGAAAATAAGTCTTCTTCATTGCTACCATATCCATGTAATAATAATAGTAATGGATTTTTATCTAATATAATTTTCGGCGCTCTAACTAAATGGTGAAGTGTCATAAGAAGAATTAAAAATTACTAAACCATTTTTGGTACCATTTTCCTAACAAAGGCAATGGAATTACTTCTCCTTTGGCAGCAGTGAAAATTCCGTAAATGGTCAATACCGAAATGAAAATCCACATGGGTGCTGCAATCATAATGCTTTCAAAATAGCTTATGGAAACCCCCAAAGTAATGAAAGTTAGGGTTAAACCCAATCCTTGGCGGATGTGAAAAGAAGCAAATGAATTCTTATTTTCTGAATTCATAGAAATGGCAATTAGCACACCTACAATTAAAATGTAACTGGTTATGGCTGCCGACTTTCCTTCGTCAATAGTTTTTTGATCCATTAGGCCTCAATAAAAGTTTTGTTGTTGTAGATTCCGATTACTGTTCCTTTCATTTTAGTTCCAAGAAAAGCCGAGTTTTTAGATTTAGAAAGTATATTTTCTTTGGCAAAAACCCATTCGCCATCTGTGGAGAAAAGTGAAATGTTGGCCGGTTGGCCCTCTGCAATTTCGGAATGAGTCACTTTAAATAGCGATTTGGCATTTGTAAGTTTTGCAACAATAGTTTCTACAGGTAAAACGGTAAGTAAGGCTCCAAAAGCACTTTCCAGTCCGATTGAACCATTTTTAGCACCGTCAAATTCCATTTTCTTGTGTTCAATATCCAACGGATTGTGATCAGATGTTATTATATCAATGGTATTATCTGTAACTCCTGCAAGTAAAGCCAATCGATCTTCATTAGTTCTTAACGGAGGTGAAAGTTTAAAACGGGTATCAAAACCATCTAGTTTTTCATCGGTTAAAACCAAATTAGAAACCGCCACGCTGCAGCTAACTTGAAGCCCTTTGGCTTTAGCCTCCCGAATCAATTCAACCGACTTAGCTGTAGATATTGTTGGTATATGAAGTTTACCGTCCGTATATTCTAGCAAAAATAAGTTTCGGGCTATTATAAGTTCTTCGGCAAGATTAGGAATTCCTTTTAATCCCAATCGGGTAGAGACGATACCTTCATTTACAACTCCGCTTCCTTTTATTTTTTCATCTTGACAAAATGCAAGTACTAATCCGTCAAAATCTTGAACATATTGCAAACCAATTTTCAACAAATTGGCATTTGTTAAACTTTTTCCATAATCTCCAAAGGCTATGGCTCCTGCATTTTTCATATCGAATAATTCGGCCAAATCGGTTCCTTCACTGTTTTTAGTTAAGGCGCCAATTGGATATAAATCGGTTGCCGATTGTGCTGCTTTTTGTTTTACAAAATGTATTTGTGATTGATTGTCAATTACAGGGAAACTATTGGGTTGTAAAGCTATTGCAGTAAAACCGCTTTTTGCGGCCACTAAAAGTCCATTACTTATGGTTTCTCTATCTTCATATCCTGGCTCACCAAGCGAAACGCTGCAGTCCATCCAACCTTGAGAAAGGTGTAAATTGGAATGACTTATTTCCTTGTAATGGGAGTTATTAGGAATGTTTTTTCCAATTTGTTCAATAATACCATCACTAATTTTTACATCAACTATTTGTTGGTGAAACGGACTTTTTGGGTCGATAATCTTGGCTTCTCGGATTAGGATTTTCATATTTTAGTTTATTGGATTTTCAATTCGATTGAATTAAAAATCATTTTACAAATTTTTGAATTAATACTTCAAGTGTAATAAATAATAAAGATAATAAAATAAATAATTTCCACATTTGATTGTCACTTCGGTTTGCTTGAAGTGTATCAAAAATAGAACTTATATTATTAATCTCTTTATAATTAGTAAAAGCATCTGTATTGATGTTGTCTAAATTGCTTTCGGTACGGCTGTAATTAAAGCTAATTGTATTTACAGGAATTTGATTGTTGAATATTCCAAAATTCCCGGCTTCTTTTGGGTTTTCATTACAAGTAATTTTTACTTTATTATTAAGTAGTTGCTGCAATGGTATGAAACTTTCTTTATTGTTTTTTACAGTTACAATTTCATCTTTTCCTAATTTTGAATCAACTAAAAATGGCTTATTTTCTCCAATTTGTAACACATTGATTCCCGCTTTTTGAGCATTTTGTCCCATGTTGTAAAACACTGGAACTACAATAGGTGAATTTTGAAAGTTACTATTCAATTTGTTTAATGGAGCTGAAAAAACATAGGCAGTAGCAACTTCACTTTGTGAGGAACTTAAAAACGCTGTTTGATCATTATAGCCTAATACTACGGGTGAAGTATTGCTTATTTCGAAAGAAGTTTTTGTTTTTGGAAATTGAAAATTAGTGACTTGTTTTTCAAATACACTGCTGAATAGGGGATGACTAAAATTAATTTTAGTCACTAACTTCTCATTACTATTTTTTGTTTTGTATTGAATGCTGCTTATGGTTGATAAAAATGCATTCATATTAGAGACTGACGCTTCTTCGCTTGGAATAAATATAATATTTCCGCCTTTTTCGGCAAATGATTTTAATGTTGTTTGTAAGGCTTGAGGTATTTCTTTCAGCTCGTTTAATACAATAGCATCTTGTTTTTCGATTGAGTTATAATCTAAACCGGATAATTCTGTATTGGAATAATTAAATTCGGAATCCGTATAAATTCGTGATAAAAATTGACTTTTATCGGTGTTTCCAATGTTTATTACATTGCTTTTTTGTGGTTTTGAAAGGCTAAAATAGTAGGTGTTGTCGTATTCCAAGCTGTTGTCAGAAACTGATACATAACCATGAAAATCGGCTTTCGGAATGGTGAAATTAATAACCTTATTTTTTGTTTCAAGGTTTACTAATGTCTTTGCTACTAATTTATTCTTGTTGAATAATGCAATCGGAATGTCATTAAAATCTTCACCATAAGCCGATAATTTTACCCCAATTTCATAAAAATTATCTAATGTTTGGTTAATGAAAACACTATCAATGGCAATGTTGTTTGTTTTTTCAGCTTCCGAAATTATGTAATATAAATTTTCGTCCTCGCTTTTTGAAGGGTTGTTTTTTGATTGCAATCCAACTGCATCGGTAATGACAACTATGTCTTTTCTAAACGCCGATTTGTGTGCTTTAATTTTTGAAAGAATCGATTCTAATTGAAAAGGCGTTGTACTGTATTTTAAATTTTGCAATTCCTTTTGAATCGATTTTATATCGGTATTCCAATAATTATCAGTACAGGTTAATAAGGAAAAATTGGCGCCTTCGGGTGTGTTTTCTAATAAATCTTGAACGGCTCTTTTTAACAATTCTCCTTTTTGACCTTTGGCCTGCATACTAAACGAATTGTCGAGTACAATATAAAGTTCGTTTTTTGCGTCTTTATGATCTTTTGCAATAAAGTACGGCTTTGCAAACGCGAGGATTAAAGCTGTAAGCAATAATAAACGGGTTGCAAGTAATAAGTATTTTTTAATTTTTGAACTTTTTCGGGTTTGAACAACAAGTTCTTTAAGGAATTTTACATTCGTAAAATATTCGGTTTTGAATTTACGAAGCTGAAAAAGATGCACCAGAATTGGAATTACCAATAAGAAAAGGAAATATAGAATTTCTGGATGTTGGAACTGCATTTTAAATTAATTTGTCAAAAGTAATAAAAAGTTTAAAGGTTTAAAAGTTTAAAGGTTTAAAAGTTTTATTCAACGCAGTATTCTTGGTTTTTGATTGCTACTTTTTCTTCTTTTTAGCATCTCTTTTTCGTTCCACGCCTCGGTTTCTCGATTCGGTTTTTCGAGGCTTAGTTTTAGCAGGACCACCAAGATTAACTTTCTGATTTTTCTTAGATTTTTCGTGAAAAGCAGCGCCACCTTCTTGTTTTACTCGTTTTAAAAGTTGTTTTACTTTCTTTTTATCTTTTTCAAATTCTAATAAGCGCTCGGCTACTTCTACTTCTTCTGGAAAATCTAAAAACTGAATTTCTTTTTCCATTAACATTTCTGCCTCAATTTGAATTTCTTCTTCCTTTGGGCTAATGAAGCTTATGGCAATACCCGATTTATCTGCACGACCTGTTCTACCAATACGATGGATGTATTGCTCTGGAATTTCAGTAAATTCAAAATTGATTACATGCGTAACATTCGAAATATCCAATCCACGCGCCATTACATCAGTGGTTACAATTCCTCGTAACTCACCTGCTTGAAATGAAGCCATGGTATTTAATCGGTAGTTTTGTGATTTATTTGAGTGGATTACACCAAATTGCTCTGGGTAATTTTCTTCAATACTGTTGGCAATTAAATCAACTGATTTTTTATTATTTGCAAATATCAAAACCCTACTCGTATTTTCATCTGTTGCAAGAATATGATTCAGCAAATTTAGTTTGGTTAGAAAATTTGGAGTTGAATACGCTAATTGTTCAATTTTTTCTAAAGGTGTTCCTGATGGAGCTAAAGTAATTTCTTCGGGAAGTTCAAAATATTCTTCAAGCATTTCATCTACTTCATCGGTCATGGTTGCCGAGAATAAGATATTTTGACGCTTGTTTTTCATCATTGATAATAAGGAAGTCACTTGAAAACGGAATCCTAAGTTTAATATTTCGTCAAATTCATCAATTACCAATTTTTGAAGCGAATCAAATCGAACGACATTGTCCAAAGCTAAATCCATAGTTCTTCCAGGAGTTCCAACTAAGATGTCAATGCCTTCATATACCGCTTTCTTTTGCGTATTGATGTTTACCCCTCCATAAATACCTAAAGTTCTAACCGACATGTATTGGGTTAAACTTTCAATTACTTCTACTATTTGAACCACCAATTCTCTTGTAGGGACAATAATTACCACTCGAGCAGAATCGGTTGGAACAAATTTCCATTGTTTTAAAAGGGGTAATAAGTAGGCTAATGTTTTTCCGGTACCGGTTTGTGCAATTCCCATAACATCCCTTCCCGACATGATAGAAGAAAAAGATTTTTCCTGAATAGGAGTTGGGGTAGTTAGACCTAAATCATCTACTGCTTTTTGTAAAGATTTAGGAAGATTGAATTGCTCAAAAGTACTCATTAGGTATTATTTTCGGCAAAGGTAAGGAATTCTTTTGGGTTTAGTCTTGCAAGTAATTACTGATAAGGAATAAGCGCAGGCTGCCCAATTTGAAAATCACGAAACTCAATGTTATTGTTTTGAAATGCATTGGTTTTTATAATATTACTTCCTTCAATAGGTAAAGAAGGGAAGTAGGAGAAGGACAATTGAAAGCTATTAAATACCAAATAGTTGTTGTTTACTAATACTCCAATTCCAATTTGAGAATACATTTTGTTGCTAAAAAAGATGTGATCGCCTTGGTCTAAAAAGCCTAAGGTGAAATTAATGTACGGGCTAAAATTAAATCCAAACCACTCTTTTTGATTGTAGGATTGCGTTTGAAATGTGGCTAAGAATTTTTTTGTACCTGTAAGCGGAGCACTATTAAATCCAGGAATTCCATTTACATCAATTAGGTTTAATCGGTCTTGTGTCGTGTTTATTCTATTGGTACCAAGAACTAAAACGGGTTTGAAGAATTGTCTAAATTTCCAGGAACCAATTGGGAATAAATTGGTAAAATAATTCAATTCAAATTTAAAAAGACTTTGTTCTGATTTTCCATTATTAAAGAAGCTCCCAGCTTCAAAATTACCTTGTAAGTAACCAAAATTGAAATAGTTTCCATAAGCAATTCGGCCTCCAAAGTAGGCTCTGTTTATTGTGTTTTTATTTTCAAAACCTCCTGTAAACGATATGACTTTTCCATAAGGGATGTCTTCTACATTTCCAAAACGAAATAAATATTTGTCTTGATAAAATTTTTGAGTAGAAATTCCAATGGTTGATAATGCTAATTTAGAAGAACTAAAATATTGAAGTGGATCAAGTGTTATGTCGGGCTTTGTTTGATAATTTGAATTAGTAAATCCAGCTGTAACAACTAGGTGAGAGGTTTTAGAAATTTCTGCATTCCTTCCAAAAACATTAAATGAATGACCTCCCCAAAAGGAATACGAATTGGTATTGAAGTTTTGAGTAACTGCAATCAAATTTTGATCAAAAAAAGTTTGATTGAAAGACTTGTAGTCAAAATACATTCCTCCCGCCCAATGGGTGAAAGTAGAGTAAAAGGGGCGATCAACTTTTATTGATTTGTAGGTGTTGTTGTTTAGATCTTTTTTAGAAGCAACCGAAGTATTTATGAAAGTATTTAATACGTTAGGAATAGTATATTTGGAATCATATCCATAATTATTTGCAGTGCTGTTGTCTAAACTTTTTAAATAATTAATGTCAAATTCGTGTCCTAATCCTATAAAATTTCTTTCATTGATGTCAAAATTTGACACGTTGTTAGCATAGGCACCCGTTATAGCAGCACTCCATGTATCTAAAACCCGAATAGAAACATCAATTGAATCCTTACAATTTGGTATAGCTACTGGTAAAATTTTCACACTTCGAACATACCGTTGCCCACGAATTAAACGCTCTGATTCTTTTAGTAATAAGGAATCTAGTTCTTCGTTTTTATTGAATAATAGTAAATTTCGGATTGTCCAATTTTTTGTTTTTATGTGTAAGGAGTTTCCAATTTTCTCTAATTTATTTGTGGGAATACTATTTTTGTTTTCTGCTGAAAACCCAAATGGATCAAGCGTTTCAATTGTGATGTTTCTAATTATTTTGCAATTGTAATTTGAATAGTCAACTGGAGAAATTGAAGCAGAATTTTGTCTTTTTTTATTGCTTATTTCAGAAGCATCAACACTGCGAAATAGGACCTTGTGTAGGAATTTATAAAATTTCTTTTCTTGCGATTTATTATAAATTTTGGCATACACACTATCAGACTTTGTAGGAACGCTTATTTGAGCCATCATATTGAAACAGCCAAAGAAAAAGACCAATATGAATAAATAGAAGCGCAATGATTGAGTGTTTATTTAGTTTATAAAGATATCATTAATATATTTGAAAAACTAAGCCTTTAACAAAGCAAAAAATCCCTAATAAATAGGGATTTTAGATTTAATATAAAGGGTTATGATTTTTGTTCTTTATTAAAATATACTAAGTAATAATACATTTGTTTTTCTTCGTCCCATCCTTTTTCTACAAATTTTTCAACGCTTTCAGCATTAATGAAATCTAATTTAATTTGAATATTTGTATCTAAATTAATAACATTTCTCATTGATTTTCTAGCGTCGGTAACAGCCGCATTAGCAATTGGGAAAGTTGTTACATCCTCAATGCTGTATTTTTCTCCACGATCTGCTTTATAGCTTTTAAACTCCGGAATCAAATCGGGGTTTTCCATTACATCATTTAAGAACGCTGTTTCTTCAAAGTTATCGTTTTTGGCAAAATGATTCACCGCACGATTCATAAACATTACTTCTTGTTTTTTGTCTTCGGCAGGAAAAACAATTTCTTTTGCAAATTCTTGACAGAATTTCAAGTATTTTTTGGTCATGAAATTTTCATCCTGAAACGCATCTACAGATAAGAAATGCTCCAGCCAATAGCGCGCATCATAGCGGTTGCTATCAACAGTTAAGATTTTGTAACCTTCCTCTTTTTTGTGATTGAAAATCAGGCAGCCTTTGTCTAATTTATTTAAGTTAATACCTTCTTGAAGAATCATTTCAAGGTTGCTTTCTTTTTCTTCAAATTGTAAGAAATCGGTACGCAATTCACTTTTGAAAACGCCTATTGCATCAACTATATTATTATCAATCGATACATTAGTTAAATAAGTCACATAAACCTCTCCATTTTTAATGTGTGGATGGTTGGATTGCTCAAATAAATGCTGGGTGATTTTTTTAGAAACTTCATGAACAGCACTTGGGTTGGTAAAAATCTCATCTGCCAACTTGAACATTTCATTGTATTCTAAATCTACTTCATGAGCAAATTGATAATAATTTTCTTCTTTTTCACGGAAAGATTTGAAAAAGTATTCCTTTAATATTGGAACTATTTCGTCATTTAACCCATATTGGTTATCAGATAAGAAAATTGCTTCATTGCGGCTTTTATTTCCAACTTTATGGATAGATAAAGTTTCGATGTGCGTATTAAATAGGTTAATCATTTTTTTAAGTTGCTAAGGTGTTTAGGTCCTAAGTTGCTGAGGTTTTAGTTTCGTTCTTTTATTTTGTTAATGAAGGAAACAAGCATTCTCTCTAACTCACGGCTGTCCTCATAAAGGTTATTAAATTCTATTTCGTTTATGTAATTTATATTTTTTGCAATTTCCAATTGTGTCTGAAATTCAAATAAGGAACTAATTGACACATTTAAAAATCTTAAGTATTCTTTGTTGCTTTCTCTTCCGCAGCCTTCTGCAATATTACTCGGTACTGAAATTATGCATCTTCTAATTTGTGAAGTCAATCCGAAAATTTCTTCTTTTGGAAATTGTATAGTGCTACTGTAAGTATTTGTCACTAAGTTCATGGCTTTTTGCCAAATGAGAAGGTTTCTAAAATTACTCATGATTTTTAATATTTAAGTTCAATTAAATATACAATAAAAATCTCAGAACCTTTTTTTTCTTAGTGTCTCAGAGCCTAAAAGAATTTAATTCCAATTCTCTTCGAATCCATAATCTTCAAAGCTGTCGTCTCCACTAAACATATCTAAATCGTCTTCGTCTAAATCGTCTTCAAATTCATTGTAGCTTTCTTCTTCATCAAAGTCGGAAACAAAATGTTTTTCCATTGCTTCTGCAGGCATTTCTCCATGAGTAAACAACAAGTTAGGGTAGATCACTCCGGGCTCTATTGAATCTTCAATTGCTGCAAGCTCCACTAAGAAAGTCCACATATTGATAAAATCATAAACATAAATGATCTTAGTATTTTCATTATCTAAAATAGAATTTAGAGTATAATCGCTCATTATTTTGGTTTCTCCAGGAACATCACCTGAATCAAACATCGGAATTTCGTCTTCTTGATTCCATGTGTCATCACAAGTATAAAAAGAAGCTACTTCCAATCCGTCAAAGCCAAAAGCGTTAACAATTGCATTGTGCAAATCTTCTAAAGTATCATTTTCTAAGATGGCGATATCTCTAAATACATCTTCTTCTGCATCTAGAATTACTCTAAATTTATAGACCATAGGTTGTAATTTTATTTGAGAGCTCAAATGTAAAATATTAATTAAGAATATCGAATTAAGAAATACGATTTGTTGATAATATTTTTTATTGAAAAGGAATTTGTATTTTTGGATTTTCAACTGTATTCTTATGAAAATTGTAATCTCTCCTGCCAAAACTTTAGATTTTGAAACACCTTTGCCTACAAAGGCGTATTCGGAATATGGATTTCAAAAGCAATCACTTGCAATTGATAAAGTCTTAAAAAAGAAAAAACCCAAACAGCTAGCTCTATTAATGGATATTTCTGAAAAGTTGGCCGATTTAAATTGGCAGCGAAATCAGGAGCGAAATGTAGCAGAAATTACTTCCCAAAACGCGCGTCCTGCTATTTTTGCTTTCAGTGGGGAAGTATATGTGGGCTTGGATGCTTATTCGTTATCAGAAGACAAAATAAAACTATTACAAGACCGATTGCGAATTTTATCAGGATTATACGGCTTGTTAAAGCCATTGGATTTAATGCAGCCCTATCGATTGGAAATGGGAGCCAAGCTTGCTATTGGTGCTAAAAAGAATTTGTATGAATTTTGGAAAGCAACTTTAACCAAAGAAATGAATGCCCAATTAGTGAAAGACGAACTTTTTATTAATCTAGCTAGTGCCGAATATTTTGATGCTGTGGATGTAAAGAAACTGAAAGTTCCAGTAATCACTCCAGAATTTAAAGATTACAAAGACGGCAAACTAAAAATGATAAGTTTCTTTGCTAAAAAGGCTAGGGGAATGATGGTTCGATATATTGTAGATACCAATGCACAAACTATAGAAGACTTGAAAGGATTTAATTACGAAGGTTACGCTTTCGATGCTAATTTGAGTAAAGGAAACACTTTAGTTTTTACTCGATAATTTCTCCTTTTTTATTTAGTTTTTTTATATATAGAAAATATCTATAGCTTAATATTAAATTGTTTATTTTCAATTATTTATGATTATTTTATTAAACTAATAATTTAATACTATTTTATTCGCTTAACCAATTGGATAATATGGTTTTTCCTTGCGGAGTTAAGATGCTTTCAGGGTGAAATTGAATTCCTTTTACGTTGAACTGTTTGTGTCGAATAGACATAATGTCTCCGTTTTCAGAAAGTGAAGTGATTTCTAATGTTTCTGGAAACCCCTCGTTGTTAATTACCCATGAATGATATCGGCCAACTTCTAGTTGTTGAGGTAAGTTGTTGAATAAGCTGTCATCACTAGTTTGCGTGATGGTGTTCGCCACTCCGTGATGTACGGTGTTTAAATTTTGCAGTGATGCTCCAAATGTTTCGCCTATAGCTTGATGTCCAAGACAAATTCCGAGTATTTTTTTGCTTGAAGCATATGTTTTAATAACATCTAATAAAATTCCTGATTCTGAAGGAATTCCGGGTCCAGGAGAAAGTAAAATAGCATCAAAATTTTTAAGTTCATCTAATTCAAATTCATCATTTCGAAAAACCATTACTTCGCAATTTAGGTCTTCCAAATAATGAACTAAATTAAAAGTGAAACTATCGTAATTGTCTATGAGAGCTATTTTTTTCATTAAGCAAATATAACATAACTGCATAAAAAAAACCTTAAAGAATTTCTTTAAGGTTTTTAATAATGTTAGATTTGATTAGAACTGTAAATTCACATTTAATTCAAATTCATCAGCAATAGCTCTATCTCCTAAGCTATCAAAGAAACTTCCTGAACCGTATTTAATTCCGAATTTTGTTCTGTCAATTTTCAAAGATGTACTAGCTGTAGCACCTTTAACTGTAAGTACAAAGTTGATTGGAGCAGTTACATCTTTAATAGTTAAATCTCCAGTTACATTGTAAACTCCATTTCCTTTATCAGCGATTTTTTTGAAAACTAATTTAGAAGTTGGGTATTTTTCAGTTCCAAAGAAATCATCATCTTTTAAATGACCGTTTAGTTTTTCTTGGTATTCACCACTTAAATCAGTAGTGTTTAAGCTAGTCATATTAACCACGAAAGAACCACCGGTTAATTTTTTTCCTTTAAAATTAAGGTTTCCTTCTTTTAAGTTGATAGTTCCACTGTGTTGACCAGTCACTTTTTTACCTATCCAAGAAATGCTACTTTTTGAAGCATCTACTTTTTTCATTTGTGCTGAAGCAATAGTTGAAACTGCCATTAATAATGCGATTGCGATTGTTTTTAAATTTTTCATTTTGTTAAATATTAGGGATTAGAAATTAAATAGTAATAAATAAATCTTGGTTTGATTTTCTGACTTTTGCTGCATGTTGTGTAGCGTCTTCTTCATGACGGTATCCTATTGGAGCTACAAGTGCTGCGTTTAGATTTAGTTTGTCTAAACCTAGGATTTCATTGTATTGCGCAGCAACAAATCCTTCCATAGGAGTAACATCAATTTTAAGCTCTGCTGCAGCATTTAATAAATTACTCAATGCAATGTAGGTTTGCTTTGAAGTCCAAATTGGTTTGATCTCATCGGGTATGTTTTTGATAGTAGATTTCATATAATCACTAAAACCATACAAAGAATCTAAGGGAATGTTTCTTGTGTTAGCAGTGTTTTGAATATAGCTATCTACATCAGCATCAGTTACTGTTGTTTGATTAGCAAAAACAATTAAGTGAGACGCGTCAACAACTTGCGCCTGACCCCAAGAGGCCTCTTTAAGTTTTGCTCTTACTTCTGGGTTTTCAACCACAATTACTTTGTATAATTGCAAGCCAAATGAAGATGCCGATAAACGAATTGCTTCTTTTAAAGTTGCTAAATCTTCAGCAGACACTTTTTTAGAAGCATCAAATTTTTTAGTGGCGTAACGCCATTTTGCATTCTCATTAAATTGACTCATAGTTTTTATTTTAAGGTTCTGTATTTTTCTAATAAGGCGTTAAGTTTTATTTTTTCGTCGCTACTTAAATTTTCAGCAAATTGATTTTCGTTTTCGGCTACTTTAGGATCTAAAATCTTTAATAACTCTAAACCTTTGTTGGTAATGAGAATTTCTATTTTTCTTCGGTTATTTGGGCAAACTGCTCTTGTAACTAATTCTTTTAAGAGTAATTTGTCAATTAATCTTGTTGTATTACTGTTTTTGGATAACATTCTTTCCTGAATGATACTCATGTTGGCTGGACTGCCTTTTTGACCTCTTAAAATTCGTAATACATTATATTGTTCACTCGATAAATCATATGGTTTTATAATTTCATTAAATTTATCGGTAATCACATTTTGAGTATAAATAATATTTAAGATGATTTTTTTAGAATCATCCAGCTTTATATTTGATTTGGTTATTTTTTCAATTTCCATTTTACACTCTCAATACTTGTAGATACAAATGTAAAGAGTTTTTTATTTGTATATACAAATGTTTTGTTATTTTTATGTTAACATCAACTTAAGTCTTTTAAATACTGTCATTTGTAAATTAAAGAAATTTTCTATTTTTGAAAAAAATATTTAATCATGAACTTATCACAAGATGAATGGGCTAGCCAATTGGCGGCAGATGCTAATGCAGCCATACTAGATGTGCGAACTGAAGACGAATGGCAAGAGGGAATCATACCGGGAGCACTATTAAATGATATTTATAAAGGGCAGGGTTTTATTTATCGTTTGGAAGAACTGGATAAATCTAAAAATTATTATGTCTATTGTAAAGCTGGAGGAAGAAGTGCACAGGCTTGTTCGATTATGAATCAAATGGGTTTTGCCAATACGTATAATTTAGAAGGAGGGATGATGCATTGGGAAGGTGCTGTTGTTGCTCCGTAGTAAAATAAATAAAAGCCTCTAAATTTTTAGAGGCTTTTTTTGTGGAGCAGAGAGGAGTCCTCTCGAACTATTTCATTTCAGATTTGGAACTTTTAAATACTAATTGTTGTAAAAATATTTATTATAAATAGTTTTTTACTTCATGTAAACAAATTTGTTTACATTTGTACCATGAATGATTATTTAGAAAAATACAAGGGAATCCATCCTGGAATAATTTTGGAGCGTGAATTTAAAAAAAGAGCGCTGCATCAAAGACCTTTTGCTTTGTCTATAGGTGAACATCCACAAACTATAAATGCAATTACTAAAGGTAAGCGAAAGTTAAATACCGCTTTAGCACTTAAGATTGAAGAAAAACTTGGATTTGACGAAGGTTCGTTAGCAATACTTCAAACCTACTTTGACATATATGAAGAAAAACATAAAATTGAAACAAATAGACCCAATATAAAATTATTGCGAAAATCTTTATTTTGGGATACTGACATTAGTAAAATAGAATGGAATAAACAGTTTAGTGCGGTTATTAGAAGAGTATTTGAGAGAGGGAATGAAATTGAAAAACAAGAATTAATTCGATTTTACGGTTCAGAAAAAATAAATAATGTACTCAATCAAGTAACGGGTCTGCCATATACAATCTATACTAACAAATAGCAAAATGCTTTACTATAACACTGTAAATGATTTATTGAAAAAGTGCTTGCTCCAATTAATGGCTGCGGAGGAATTTGCAAGTTTTAGATTAGTTGGTGGTACTGCTTTGAGTCTTCAAGTAGGGCATAGAGAATCGATTGACATCGATCTTTTTAGTGATGTTGATTACGGTGAAATTGATTTTGATTCAATTGAAAAGCATTTAAAATTAAATTTTCCATATGTGGATCATTTTTCAAATTCTATACCCGGAATTGGTAAGTCTTATCTAATAGGAGAGAACAATGGCAACACCATAAAGCTCGATATTTTTTACACCGATAAATTTATCCAGCCCGAATTAATTGAAGATTCTATTAAAATGGCTTCTATTGAGGAGATTATTGCCATGAAGCTCGATGTGATTCAAAGAGGCGGGCGAAAAAAAGATTTTTGGGATTTACATGAGCTTTTTGAAAATTATAATTTAGCTCAAATGTTAGCCTTGCACGAGCAAAGATATCCCTATTCTCACGATAGGGAATTGATTATAAATAACTTCACTATTTTTAACTTTGCAGATGATGAATTCAACCCCATTTGTTTTAGAGGGAAATACTGGGAATTTATTAAAGAAGATATTGAAGAAATAATTAAAAAATTTAAATCTAAATTGATTTAAGTGATTACTTTTTTTACATAAAAAAATAGCCTCTAAATTTCTTTAGAGGTTCTAATATTCCATTTAGTACAATTAATAATATAATTTTTTTAATTAATATGAACTTCTTAACTGGGTTCGAGTCTCTACTTTTCACTAACGATTTTGTGATTTAAAAAAGGGTGAAAACCACTATTAATATACAGTAAAATTATATGAAGCTAAAAAGTATTTAATAATTGAATAACTCCATCGATCATTGAAGAATCATTAAGATAATTTCGCTCAGTACCTACAAAAATATAATTAGCATATAGCTCAACAATTATATTAGCATCTTTCAATCTTAACATTTCTTGTCGCGTCGCTTCAGAAAAGTATTGTTTTGCCTCTTTAGTATTGGAATAGACAAAATAACTGTTACTGAATTTCTTATCTTCTTCAAAATTAATGTCTTGTTTTAAAAACATATCGATCATTCGATCTTTTACAGTCTCTCTTTTTACAAAAGTATGTTCGAAATATTTGCTAGAAGTTAATACTATCCAAGGCTGTACATTTTCATAATTATCATGATTTAAAATTTCATCAAAATCGTTTATACTTGGTGTAATTGAAACAAATACTATATTAATATTTTGATAAGAGTTAAGTTGATAATTTTCAATGATGCTTATATTTTTATTACTACCATAAAGCTTTAATTTATCCAACTCGAAGGTGAGGTTAGATGTTATTAAAAGACAATTTTCATTTAAAAATTGTTTCATATAGTTTTGATTAAAGTTTATGTTTATTCAATTACTAACTCGTTATAGATATAACAACAATATTATGTGTGATCAATTAATAGAATCTTGGAATTTCAGGATATGGAATAATCGCTTCACAGAGCGAACCCACATAATCGTCAACGATTAGTGAAATTGCCAGAATAACTGCGGCAGTAATTATGGCTATGGCTATGTTATTATTTCTAATTTCTTCGCCTTCATTTACTTTAGTAAGTTGGAACAATATAATCAATCCCGATGCAATCACAACTACGGTACACAACAATCCAATAAGTACAAAAATGGTTATAAAACCTAATGAACTTAATATCGATTGTGATGTAAATTGATTATTTGGATTTAAAAACCGAATTGCATTTAATGCGGGACTTAAGATCGATGATAAAATCATCGCCCCCGATAAAATAATTCCAGTTTGAAATATGGCAAACGCATTGTTGTCTTCCTCAATTTTATAGATGGATTTCATCATAAATTTGAAGATTTTTAACAAAGCAAATAGCGCACTAATTCCGATACCAAAAGCCAATACTAATTGAAGAATACTAATTGTTTTCATAGTTGTAAATATTAAAAGTTGTTGTAAAATAAAGCAATGTCCCAGTTATTCATATCCCGTTGTTGTGGAGATATCATTCCAATTCGAAATTCTTTGTGTGTGAGCTCTACGCCATAATGTTTAAGTCCATTAATTGATTTGTATGCTCCATTTCCTATGGGTAATCCTACACCCAATATACTGTGTCCATAGGCTTCACTTACCCAGATAGATGATGAAATATTCATTTTCTTAAGTATTGCATAGCCAAGCAAACTTCGTGTGTCGCAATCCCCTTTTAGATTATGTAAAAATTCATAAGGTGATTGAACGCCTCCAGGAATATTTGCCAAACATTCTTTTTTATCTGCATGGTATTTGGCAACAAATGAGTTGCGAGAATCTAATCGGATAGCTTGTTGACAAGTGTTTTGATGGACTAATACGTAGGGAATCACTTGTATAAAGGTAGTTACCATTTCAGCTGTTTGAATTTGATTTAGTTTTTTAGCTGCAGCTTTAGCACCTAAAAGCCTTACAATAGAATCTATTTTTTGTTCATCAAAAAGGTCTAGTTTATTATATAACTTATTAAAGTACGAAATAGTATTTCTTGTTGTTGCTCTGTAACTTGCTTCCATAG
>CAMCBB010000014.1 GCA_945872875.1 Flavobacterium psychrophilum | reverse complement strand
ATGCTTTCCCTTCGAATTAGGATTTTCCTATCGATGATTGTATTGATCTTAATTGCCGCCTCATTAATGGCTTTGATTTCGGTGATTCAATTTAAAAATGAAGCGCGAAGATACCACCAAGAGCGTTTAGACAGAAAAGAAGATGCTGTAAAAGAAAACATCAATTACATTTTATCTACAACCACCTATCCGCTTACAGAGCGAAATCTACCTTATATATTTAAAGATAAAATTCATGAATTATCAGATATTCATAATGTAGAAATTAATATTTATAGCTTAAGCGGAAATTTATTAAAAACCTCAAAAGCTTCCTTTTCGGTAGACAATGTAGCGCCGCCAATTCCCAAATATGTAACCAAATTAGTGCAGTCATCCATTGAAAAGCGGTATGTGGATATTAAAATTGTAGATGGCATAAAAATCCGTTCTTCCTACAGTCAAATTAAAGATGATAAGTTTAAACCTCTCGGTATTTTAAACCTGCCTTATGTAGAAGACGATAGTTTTTACGAAAGTGAAATTCAGGATTTCTTGGTTCGATTGAGTCAGGTTTATTTTATAATGCTGCTCATTGCTTTTGCATTGGCGTATTTTCTTTCGAGTTATATTACCAAATCGTTGAAGACCATTTCAGAAAAGATCAACCAAACTAGTTTGGAACAAAAAAATGAAAAGATTGTCATCGAAGCCAATAGTCGTGAGATCAATTCCTTGATCAACGCCTATAATCGAATGGTGGATAAACTTGAAGAAAGTGCAACCATGCTTGCGCAAAGTGAGCGAGAGCAAGCTTGGCGCGAAATGGCAAAACAAGTAGCGCATGAAATTAAAAATCCGCTTACTCCAATGCGATTGACTGTTCAAAGTTTTCAACGAAAGTTTGATCCCGAAGATCCAAATTTACAGCAAAAACTGAGTGATTATTCTAAAACCTTAATTCAGCAAATTGACACCATGAGTTCGGTAGCATCTGCCTTTTCTAACTTTGCTTCGATGCCTGCACAACAAAATGAAACGCTAAATGTGGTGGAAGTAGTCGAGTTTTCTTTAGAAATATTTAATGAAGAGGCGCTTCACTTTGAAAGTGAAGAAAAAGAAATTATTACCGTTATGGATCGTACGCATTTAGTGCGAATAATTACGAACTTAGTTAAAAATGCCATCCAAGCCATTCCAGAAAATCAAGAAGAAAAATCAATTATTGTAGCCGTAACGCGTGAAGAAAATTGGGTAAATATTACGGTAAAAGACAATGGAATTGGAATAGAACCAAGCTACATAGAACATATATTTGAACCTAAATTTACAACTAAAAATAGTGGAATGGGACTTGGTTTAGGGATCATCAAAAACATTATTGAAAATTACAAAGGAACAATTACATTTGAAACCCAATTAGGTAAAGGAACTACATTTACGGTTTCGTTACCTATCTTATAAAATTAAATTATGAATTTCGAAAACATTCTTATTGCCTCTGAAAACGGAATCGGATATATAACGATTAATCGTCCGTCAAAACTTAACGCCCTAAATGTAGCTACCATTAAGGAGTTACATGATGGATTGGAAAGCTTAAATAATAACCCAGAAATTAAAGTTATAATTATTACTGGCGAAGGCGAAAAAGCGTTTGTAGCTGGTGCCGATATTTCTGAATTTGCACATTTCACTGTAGACCAAGGAGCGCAATTAGCGCAACAAGGACAAGAATTGTTATTTAATTTTATTGAGAATTTAAACACTCCGGTTATCGCAGCTGTAAATGGTTTTGCACTTGGAGGCGGATTAGAACTGGCTATGGCTTGCCATATTCGAATTGCTTCTGATAATGCCAAAATGGGTTTACCCGAAGTTTCTCTTGGAGTTATTCCGGGTTATGGCGGAACGCAAAGATTGCCACAACTTGTTGGTAAAGGCCGCGCTATGGAAATGATAATGACTGCTGGAATGGTAACTGCAGAGGAAGCCTACAGAACCGGATTGGTAAATCACGTGGTACCCCAAGCAGAACTTTTAGATTTTACTAAATCTTTGGCACAACGCATTATGAAAAATTCACCGGTTGCTATTGGTAAAGCTATTGAATCAGTTAATGCTAATTTCGCCGACGGAGTTGATGGTTTTGATTCGGAAATAAAAAACTTTGGAAAATGCTTTGGAACCGGAGATTTTATAGAAGGAACAACTGCCTTCTTAGAAAAAAGAAAAGCCGATTTCAAAGGGAATTAATCTTATTTTTATTTTTCACCATCCCATTCCGAATAAAATTGAGACAAGAAACTTTCCATGAAAAGATGTCTTTGTAATGCAATTTTTTTTCCGGTCTCTGTGTTCATTTTGTCTTTCAACAAGAGTAATTTTTCATAAAAATGGTTGAGCGTTGGTGCTTCGCTATTTTTATATTCCTCTTTGGTCATATGCAAATTTGGAGCTACATCGGGCAAATATAAAGGTCGGTTTTTAAAGCCTCCGTAGTTAAAAGTTCGGGCAATTCCGATTGCGCCAAGAGCATCCAATCGATCGGCATCTTGAACTATATCTAATTCTTTAGACGAAAATTTCTTTTCGAAATTTCCGCCTTTAAAAGAAATATTTTCAATTATTGCAATCACATGTGAAATGACTACTTCTGACGCATTTTGAGATTCTAAAAACGCTCTAGCCATTTTGGGTCCAATAGTCTCGTCGCCATTATGAAATTTACTATCGGCGATATCGTGAAGTAAAGCGCCTAGTTTCACAATTTCTATATCACATTCTTCTGGATTAGCAATTAACAGTGCGTTTTTATAAACTCTTTCTACATGATACCAGTCGTGACCGGCTTCAGCGTTTTGAAGTTTTTGTTTTACAAAAAGAATGGTATTTTCTATTAATGACATAAGTTTGGTAAATGAAAAATCCTTTCATTAAGAAAGGATTAATTAGATTTATTTATGCTGGTTGCACCCATTTAAAAACATAATTTTCTTCAGGAAGGACTATTCTTTCAGAAATTTTAGCCATTCTTGCTGGTAATTTCATTAGATAATCTCTTGCTTTTTCTGCTTCATCTGTAAGATTTGATATTTTATCAATTTGCCATTTATCAATTAATTTTTGCATGATATCTACATAATCATTGGCGGTGTAAACCCCAAGTTTTTGAGCAGAGTCAGAAAACTGATTGAACGCAGTACTTATTGATTGTCCAGATTCTCTTAAGAAATGAGCTGGCATAGTGATTTTTTGTTTCATCATGAATTGAAAAGCCAACATCATTTCGCTTGGATCAACTTTAAAAATTTGATTTACAAATTCGCTGTAAGCATGGTGATGGCGCATTTCATCTCCTGCAATTATTTTACACGCTTTTGAAAGTTTGTTGTCACCATATTGTTTAGCAATTTGAGAAACTCTATTGTGAGATACATAAGTTGCTAATTCTTGAAAGCTCGTATATACAAAATTCTTGTATGGATCTCTTCCGGTTCCAATTTCAAAGCCATCCTTAATCAAATGATGTGTTGTAATTTCTACTTCGCGCATATTAACTCTTCCTGATAAATAAAGGTATTTATTAAGCAGATCCCCATGACGGTTTTCTTCACCGGTCCATTGGCGAACCCATTTAGACCAGCCGTTATTTTCGAGATTATTTACTCCTTCAACTTCCATTAACCAAGATTCGTAGGTAGGTAGTGCTTCTTCGGTGATGGTATCTCCAACCATAGCTACCCAAAAATCATACGGTAAATCTTTTGCAATTTCTTGCAGCTCTTTTACCTCATCAAAGAAGGTATCGCTTTGCGAATTAGGTAAAAAATCAGAAGGTTGCCAAATGGTTTCCACCGGAATTAAATACTGTTCTATGAAAGAATCTACATTTTTTTCTAAAAATTGCATTACTTCCAGTCGGATATTGGTTAATGACATGTATGTTAAATTAAATTAATAATAGATTTAGGGGGAATATTATTTTATTGATTTTACAATAGTTTCTTCGGTTTTACTGGCAATTTCTTCAAATGCAAAATCTTTAACTGCGATTGGTTTATGAATTATAAATTCTAATTTATTTCCTAATCCCATTGGAAAAACACCAAATTTAACCATTTTCCATGAATTATTAATAGAAATTGGAACAACATAGGCCGAAGGAGCATATTTGCAAAGAATCTTAATCCCACTTAGAGCAAATTCTTTCGGTTTTCCGGTTTTACTTCGGGTGCCTTCCGGGAAAATAACTGCCGAACGATTATTGGTTTCGATATATTCTGAAAGGCCTTTTATTAATGGAATTGCTTGCTTTGGATCTTTTCTATTAATTAAAATTGAGCCGCCGTGGCGTAAATTATATGATACACTTGGAATGCCTTTTCCTAATTCTTTTTTACTGACAAACTTAGCGTGAAACTTTCTTAAAAACCAAATTATTCCAATAATATCATACAAGCTTTGATGGTTTGCCACAAAAATAATAGGGGCATTTTCAGGAATTAATTCTCTATTTTTAAAAGTATAAGTAGTGCCAAGAATATTCGTACATCTTACCAAGAAAAAGTTTAAATAATCGACACTTTTTTTATGGGTTTGGTAACCAAAAACATTTAAACATATCCATTGAATGGGATGAAAAATAACCAAACATAATCCGAAGCAAAAATAATATACAACAGATAATGGATAGGAAAGCAATTTTTCCATAATCAAAAAAATTAATTTTGCTAAAGTATGAAATAAAATTTGGTTAAAATTGTTTAAAAATCATTTTGATAAACTTCTTTTGCTTCGAAAAATTATATATTTTTACGAAAAATAGGAGCAATTAAATTATAAAGAAATGAGTTCAGAAAAAGAAGCCAAATTAAAAGCATTACAACTTACATTAGATAAATTAGACAAAACCTACGGAAAAGGGACCGTAATGAAAATGGGTGATAAGGCCGTTGAAGAAGTAGAAACTATTTCTTCTGGATCGTTAGGTTTGGATCTAGCTTTGGGTGTAAATGGGTATCCTAAAGGAAGAATTATTGAAATATACGGACCAGAATCTTCTGGTAAAACTACCCTAACACTTCATGCTATTGCCGAGGCTCAAAAAGCTGGAGGAATTGCCGCTTTTATTGATGCAGAGCACGCATTTGATAGAAATTATGCTGAAAAATTGGGTGTAGATATTGAAAATTTAATCATTTCACAACCAGATAATGGGGAACAAGCATTAGAAATTGCTGAGAATTTAATTCGTTCTGGAGCTATTGATATTGTTGTAATTGACTCGGTTGCAGCCTTAACTCCAAAAAGTGAAATTGAAGGAGAAATGGGAGATTCTAAAATGGGATTACACGCTCGTTTGATGTCTCAAGCATTAAGAAAATTAACTGGAACAATTAGTAAAACACACTGTACCGTATTTTTCATCAACCAATTAAGAGAAAAAATCGGAGTAATGTTTGGAAACCCAGAAACTACAACAGGTGGAAATGCATTAAAATTTTATGCTTCGGTTCGTTTAGATATTCGTCGTTCTTCACAAATTAAAGATGGTGAAATCGTAATTGGAAACAGAACCAAAGTAAAAGTTGTAAAAAACAAAGTGGCGCCACCATTTAAAACTGCCGAATTTGACATCATGTATGGCGAAGGCGTTTCTAAAACAGGAGAGATTTTAGATTTAGCTGTTGAATTTGAAATAATTAAAAAAGCCGGTTCATGGTTTAGCTATGGCGATACAAAACTAGGCCAAGGTAGAGATGCCGTTAAAGTTTTAATTAAAGACAATCCTGAATTAGCAGAGGAATTAGAACAAAAAATTAAAGAACTTATAAAAGAAAATAATGCTTAATAATTAATCACGCTTAAAGCGTGATTTTTTTTATTTTAAATACAACTTTTATTAATTTTGAAATCAAATAAAAAATAATTTATTATGAAACCCATTTATTTACTTCTAGCGATTGGTTTTTTAACCATTTCCTGCGATTCAAGGTATGATGGCCCAACAGATGAATTAGAAACTTTACCTGTGAGCCAAGTGGAAATGCCGATAAAATTTGCAAAAGACAGTATAACTGAAATTCCGGTGCACTATATTCGTCCTTCTGTTTGTCATTTCTTTTATGATTTTTATTATGTGAGAAATAACTTTACAAGAACTGTTGCAATTATTGCATTAAAGCAAAACTCAGGATCTAATTGTCCTCCAAGTCAACTAGATTATACCGCAAACATAAGATTTAAACCGGCCAGTTTAGGTACCTATCATTTTAAATTTTGGACTGGAACCAATGCGCAAGGAGTAGATCAATTTGAAGAATATGATGCTGTTGTTGATCATTAATATTATTACTCTAATAAAAAAGAGCGCCTCGATAGCGCTCTTTTTTATGGATTATATTTTTTTAACTGATTCAAAATAATTGATCTCGCCTTGTCTTTTAATTCCTTTTTATTATCCAAACTCAGTCCTTTGGTTTCAATAGAATTATGAACCATCGCCCGCAACAAGCCAGGAGAACCGCTTAAAAAAGTATACGATAATCTTTTTTTATTATCTGCAAATGTCATGGGCACAATAGGAATATGATGTTCTATGGCTAATCGAAAAGCGCCGTCTTTAAATTCATCCAATTCAATTGATTCATCTGGAACGCCTCCCTCTGGAAAAATACAAATACTTAACCCTTGATTGAGTCTTTTTTGTGCCCGATCATAAACTGCAAATCTACTTTTTGAATTGTTTCTGTCGACCAATATACAGGTTCTTTTGTAGAAAAATCCAAACAACGGAATTGCGGCTAATTCTTTTTTTCCTACAAAAACAAATGGATTTCTTTCAATGGCCAACATCAACATAATATCAATCATAGAAGTATGATTAGCAATGATCATGTAGCTTTTTCTTTGTTCAATTTCTTGCTCTCGGTCTATTTTATATTGAAATCCCATTGCAAGTAAAATTCCTTTTGCCCAAATTCTAGCCAATACAAAGAAATAGCCGTACCATTCTTCTCTTAATATGGAAATGATTAAAAAAGGAAATAATAACACAATAAAAAAGGCAATCACAATGTAAAACCAAATGCGCCAAAGTGTCCAAAAAATGATTTTTATAAATCTCATAAGGTCAAAATTAAGGAAATGTAGGAGATTTTTATTACAAAGGTTTAACTTTGCATAAATTATTTTTACAATGGCGAATATACTTACTGGTGTTCAAAGCACAGGAACCCCACATTTAGGAAACCTTTTGGGAGCAATTATCCCAGCGATTGCATTATCTAAAAAACCAGAAAATCAATCGTTTCTTTTTATTGCCGATTTACATTCGATTACGCAAATAAAAGACGGCGAAACCTTGTTAAACAATACTTATAGTACAGCTGCTGCTTGGTTAGCCTGTGGGCTTGATGTAAATAAAGTGATTTTTTATCGCCAGTCGGATGTGCCTCAAACTGCTGAATTATCTTGGTATTTGAGTTGTTTTTTTCCTTATCAAAGATTGACTTTGGCGCATTCTTTTAAAGATAAAGCAGATCGATTAGAAGATGTAAATGCTGGATTATTTAATTATCCAATGCTTATGGCTGCCGATATATTATTATATGATGCTCATTTTGTGCCAGTTGGTAAAGACCAAATGCAACATATTGAAATTACTCGAGATGTTGCGTCACGTTTTAACCACCAAATGGGAGAAACTTTTGTAATTCCGGAAGGAACTGTGCAGGAGGAAACCATGTACATTCCAGGTACAGATGGTCAAAAAATGAGTAAATCTCGTGGTAACATCATCGATATTTTCCTAGATGATAATTCACTTCGTAAACAAATCATGGGTATTGAAAGTGATAGTACGCCCCTAGAAGATCCAAAAAATCCTGATACCTGCAATGTTTTTGCTTTGTATAAATTATTGGCTTCCGAGGCAGAAATTAGTACCATGAGACAAAATTATCTTGGTGGAAATTATGGTTATGGCCATGCTAAACAAGCCCTTTTTGAACTTATTTGCGAAAAATTTAAAGCCCAAAGAGAAAAATACAATTACTACATTTCCAATCGTGCTGAACTAGATGCCATCTTAAAAAAAGGAGCAGAAAAAGCTGGAACTATTGCTGATTCAGTTCTTAATAGAGTACGAATAAAGTTAGGTTTTTTAGGCAGCTAATACTTAAATTGCCTCAAATAATTTTCCGGGCAAAGGGCGAATCACTCCTTTTAATTCCATGTTGACCAAAACAGACGATGTTTTAAAAACAGGATAATCACACTCCAACGCAATTTGATCTATTTCTGTTTTTCCTTGTGCAAGCAGGTAATCGTATATTTTTTGTTCAATTTCGTTTAATGAAACAAATAATTGCTTTTGGATACTTTGCTTTTCTTGATTATGAATTTCCCAATTCAAAATATATATAAGATCGGCAGCCGAAGTCAATAAATGCGCCCGCTGGGTTTTAATTAAATTATTACATCCTTGACTAAATTTATCTGTTGTTCTTCCAGGAACTGCAAAAACATCTCTGTTGTAATCGTTAGCAAGTAGTGCCGTAATTAACGAACCCCCTTTTTCGGCGCTTTCAATCACAATTGTGGCCTCAGAAATACCTGCTACAATGCGATTTCGTTTTACAAAATTTTCTTTTTCTGGACTGGAAGTGCTCCAGAATTCAGTAATAAAACCCCCTTTTTGTTCTATTTTAGAAACATACTTTTTGTGTGATTTTGGATATATTTGATTCAGTCCATGGGCTAATACAGCAACCGTTTGTAAGTTGTTTTCAAGTGCAGTCTGATGCGCTACAATGTCCACGCCATAAGCAAATCCGCTAACAATAATTGGGTTTAATGGCGCCAAATCTTGAATTAATTTTTTACAAAAATCAATTCCATGAGCAGAAACCTGTCGAGTGCCCACAATGCTAATTATTTTTTTATTATTCCAATTAATAACTCCAGATGAAAATAACAAAACTGGTCCGTCAATGCAGTATTTTAATCGATCGGGGTAGTTTTCTTCTAGATACGAACAACAACTTATATTGTTCTTATTAATATAATCCATTTCATTTTTTGCTAAAACGAAAACTGAAGGATTTTTAAAATTTTGAAGGAGTCCCTTTCCCACTCCATCAATGTTTTTTAGAAAATTCGGTTTGGCTTGAAATACTTTTTCAGCTGATCCGCAATGGGCAATTAATTTTTTAGCCATAATGTCGCCAACTCCTTCAATTTTTAATAAAGCTAATAAGTGAAACAATTCGTTGTCGGTCATGATTATTGAGTATCTATCTTAAAAATACGAATTAAATTTAAAATTGTTAACAAAATATATTGATAATATTTTGTCTTTTCCATTAAATAATTAATTTTGTGTTTATGAAGATGGATTTATACATATCGCAATTACTATATCGTTACCAATGTGTCACCGTTCCTGGATTTGGTGCTTTTTTAACCGAAATCCAATCGGCTCACTTAAATGAGTCGTCGCATTCTTTTTATCCTCCAAAAAAATTGGTTTCTTTTAATTCGTATTTAAAAAATAATGACGGATTATTAGCTAATCACCTGGCGAAATCTGAAAAGATTAGCTACGATGCTGCAGTATCAATTATTGAAAATCAAGTGGTAAATTGGAGGTCTAAACTTCAAGAATTAGAAACCATTACGCTTAAAAATATTGGAGAGTTTTCTCTAAACACTGAAAAAAGTCTTGTTTTTACTCCATTCGATTCAGTAAATTATTTAACTGAATCTTTCGGATTAACTACTTATATTTCTCCTGCTATTAAAAGAGAAGTGTTACAACAAGTAGCCAATTTAAAAGAAGATACTGAAGTAGTTCAACTTGTTCCTGAAACGCGTTCCAATCCGTTTTTGAAATATGCAGCTATTTTTGTGGTTAGCGCAGGCTTACTTGGTGCTGGTGGAGTATTAGGAAATAACTATTACCAACAAAAAATTCAAGAAGAAACTTTAGCAGTACAAACCAAAGTGCAGAAGCAAGTAGAGCAAAAAATTCAAGAGGCAACTTTTGTAATTTCCAACCCTATTCCGGCTGTAACTTTAACTGTGAACAATGCTAAAACACCTTATCACATTGTGGCGGGTGCATTTCTTAGCGAAGAAAATGCCGATAAAATGTATGATGAGCTTATTCATTTAGGTTATCCTGCAAAAAGAATTCAAAAAAACCAACACGGATTATATCCAGTTATTTATAAAAGTTATGCGTCTTATTCGGAAGCGCAAACTGAAATGCAACGAATTAAAAAATCACACAACCCAGAAGCTTGGGTGCTGATTGAAGAACTATAATGAAATCCCGAGAAATCGGGATTTTTTGTTTTTATATTAGTTTGTTTAAAATAAATACCTTTGTAAAAAATTTAATTATGACTCCAAAGCACCCTATAGATTCCTTAACCATACTTACCGATATGGTATTGCCAGGCGAAACCAATCCTTTAAACAACCTTTTTGGAGGAGAATTATTGGCTCGAATGGACCGCGCTGCAAGTATTGCTGCCCGAAGACATTCAAGAAGAATTGTAGTGACTGCTTCGGTAAATCATGTTGCTTTTAACCGAACTATCCCTTTAGGAAGTGTTGTGACTATAGAAGCTAAGGTTTCTCGCGCATTTACATCCTCTATGGAGATCTTTTTGGATGTATGGATAGAAGATAGAGAGTCGGGAAATAAAATGAAGGCTAACGAGGCTATTTACACTTTTGTAGCTGTTGATGAATCAGGGAACCCCGTTTCGGTGCCGCCATTAGATCCACAAACAGATGAAGAAAAATCTCGTTATGATGCCGCCTTAAGAAGAAAACAATTGAGCTTGGTTCTTGCCGGAAAAATGAGTCCGCATGATGCCACCGAATTAAAAGCGTTATTTATGTAATTAAAAAAGGTCCAAAAAGTAAAACTCTTTGGACCTTTTTTTATTGATATCTATTTTATCGTTTCAACCAATTCATTGGATTTACGAATGAAGCATTTTGTGAAATGGTAAACTTTAAAACTGTTTTGCCTTCGGCATTAGTTCTAATTTTTCCAATACTTTGTTTAGCAGAAACTTTATCTCCTGCACTTACATTTACAGAGCTTAGGTTTTGGTATACTGTAAAGAAATCCCCGTGCTGCACACACACTAATTTGGTTAATGGAGAGGTAATAATTACTTTAGTCACTTCGCCTCCAAAAACGGCGCGGGCACTAGATCCTGCTTCGGTAGTGATTTCAACACCACTATTATGGATTGTCAATGATTTATACACCGGGTGCGGCTGATCGCCAAAACCTAAGGTGATTGCTCCTTTTTCTACTGGCCAATTCAAACTTCCTTTGTTGGCTTTAAAGTTATTGGATATCAATTGCCCTTCTGGCGTAAGCATAATCTTGGTTGACTCTTCTATCTTTTTAGTCTCTGCAGCAGTAGTTGTTTTGGGATTGGCTTTTACTTTTGCTGCAGCAGCTTTTTTATTGGCTTCTGCAATCGCATCACGAATCATTTTTTGAATTTGTGCATCAATTTTTCTAGATTCTTGTTGCTTTTTCTTGATTTCGGCAATGATTTGTTTTTTATCTTTCTTCAAACTATTTGCAATTTTTTCTTGCTCTTGTTTTTCTTTTACAAGATCTTGACGCTGTTTTTCTTGCTCTGCTAATAGTTTTTCTTTTTCGGTTTTTTGACCGCTTAATTTTGCATTATGATCGGCTAGCTGAACTGATTTATCTTTAATTTCATTTCCTTGCATTTTTCTGTAGCTAGAATATTGCTTCATATATTGCAATCTTTTATAAGCTTGTAAAAAGTTTTCCGAAGACAATAAAAACATCGCGCGACTTTGCTGCGATCGGCTTTTATAGGATTTAACAATCATCTCGGCATAATCTTCTTTAAGAACAACCAGGTCTTTTTTTAACTTATTAATTTCAACTTGATTTATATACATGTTGTTGCTTAGCAACTTAGCTTGCTTCTCGGTGGTGGAGATTAATTTTTGTTTTAATCCAATTTTTTCCTTTTGGATTTGCAATAGTTTGGTGACCGATTTTTCTTTGCCTCGCACCTCTTGAAGCATGCGTTCTTTTTCTTGAATTTCTTGTTGAATTTTAATTTTTCTTTGTTCTAACTCTTCTTGCGTAAGTTGACTCCATGCCATTGTAGATAAGAAGATTAAAAATAATGTTGCTAATTTTTTTTGCATAACTATTAGATCTTTTCTATAAAAATTCTTTCATATCCTTCGGGAACATTGTAAGGAAAAGTAAGTTCTTCGTTAAAGGAAATGTTCTTGTATTCTATATTGATGTTGGTTTTACTCTCTTTTTGTCGGGCATCAATTGCCAAAGATAATGGTAAAATCATTGATTCGTATCGTTTATAATCGGGATATTCAATTTGTAAAGTTCTGTTTTTTAAAGATTGGTTAATTTCTTGTTTTTTTACCAAATAATTATCGCTTTCAAAATAAAATGCTTTGTTGGTATTGCTGTCTGGATTGGATTGTAACTTGTATAATTTTTCGATTATTGAAGCATCGTATTTTGAAGCATGCAAATCATCAATGGTTTTGCCTAAAAACATATTTTGCAGCTTTTGATAATCTAAATCGGTGCCTATCCATTTACTTAATGAGGAATAATCTCCTTCAAAATATTTATTGCCAATCTTATCATAATACTGAACAGAACTAGGCGTAATCAACGCTTTTGCCATAGTAATTCCTAAAACACGAACACTAATTAAAATCTTTTCATTCTTTTTAATTCGGATTTCGGCTTGTACATTTTGCGATTGTTTTTCATCTTCATAATGAGCGCTTGCCTTAATATACAATGTAGAAAAGTCAATTTTATTGTTATCGTAGCTTGAAATAATCTTGTCGGCAGACAAAGAAGAGCTTGCTTGTCCTTCTGCCAAAACCGCTTTGGTTTTGCAGGATGCCAATACAAGTAATAGCAAAAGCGCTAAATATTTTTTCATTTTTTATTTGTGTTGTAATTTTTGTTTTTCAATTAAAGCATTTGCTTTTACAAAATAAGCGTCTTTCTTTTTAAAATCTCCCAATCCGTTGTATGCCTCCCCAAGTTGAAGATTGAAATTGATTTCCAAATTTGGATCGTCAATAATAAAATCAATCCCCGATTCTAAACTTACAATTGCTTTTTTATAATTTTTTAATTGGTTGTTGGCTAATCCATTATAATAATACAATTGAGGTTGAGACGGAAACAATTGCATTTGCTCTTCTGAAGCAGTTTCTAATACCTCAAATTGGAAATTCTCAGTATAAGCTTGCATCAATAGCAAAATGGCTTCCATATCGTCATTAGCAGATTTTAGATGCATTTCGTAATAGTGAATTGCTCTTGCCCAATCTTTTTTTGATTGATAAAATTTACCTATTTCTTTGGCGACTTTTACTTCTTTATCCTTGCTAAAATACCCAATAGCATGATCTAAATCTTTATCAAATTGAGGATTATTCTTGGTGAATATTAAAAATTCATTCAATATTCGGTGTTTTAATTTGTTGTCAATCTTTTCACTTGCCAATACAATATTCATAGCATTAACGGCTTTTAAGCCGTCGTTATTGTTCAAATGAAATTTAAATAAACTCACTTGGGCCCAATCGGAAGTTGGGATTTCTTTTTCTAATTTTTGCGCAACTTCTAATGCTTTATCTTCTTGATTGCTTTTAGAATAAAGAAAAATCAAAGAAATGTAATTGGATTCCTCTTTTGGAAATTGTTTGATTTTACTAATTAAATTGGCTTTTTCAGCACCTTGATATTTGGCGTCTTGTAAAATTTGTGCTTTATACAATTCTCGTTTATCAGATTTTCCAGCCGTTTCATTAAGTTCGTTTATCAAATCGAGTGCTTTATCAAACTGTTGCGTATTCATATACAACGAAACCAAATCTTCTCTATAATCTGCTTTAAACTCGACCAATTTTTGAACAATATTTATAGCCCGATTGTAATCGTGGCTGTCATAACATACATCATACATGCCCACCCATGCCCAACGGTTTTTTGGATCTATTTTTGTTGCTTTTTCAAAATTATCATAGGCCTCATTATATTTTTTTTGAGACAAATAATTTTTACCTAATTCAAAATAAACGACACCATTTTCCGGCTGAAGGGTCTGGCATTTTTCTAAAGATTCAATTGCTCTATCATAGTTTTCCATTCCTTTTTGCTTCAACGATTCGAAAAAAGAATCTTCAAATTTGTTTTCTGCCAATGCCAAAGTATCCTTAGGCTCCTCTTGAGCAAAAAGATAAATAGGCGCAAAAAACATTGCGATTAAAAAACTAAATAATGCTGTTTTTTTCATTTATTCTAATACCGAATAATCTCCAATACTGATACTTGTAAATTTGCCATCAAAGCTTACATGATTCCCAATCATTGCATTATCTAAATGGGCATTTTTTATATGTGAATGGGTTTGAATCAAACTATTTTTTATAGTGCTATCACTTACATGACATCCGTCTCCTAACGATACATTAGGACCAATAGTTGCATTGGTTAATACTACATTTTTTCCAATATAACATGGCGGAATAATAGTCGATTTTTCTTGTTTGACATCATAATCAATCAGGTGAATGCCGTCGTTATGCAAAAAATTCAACATTCTATTGTTGGTGTCAACTGTAACATCTTTGTTCCCGCAATCCATCCATTCATCTACTTCCCCAGGAACAAATTTCATGCCTTTTGCCATCATTTGTTTAATACCATCATTAATTTGGTATTCTCCTCCGTGAACAATGTTGTTGTCCAACACTAATTGCAATTCATTTTTTAAAACGGCAACATCTTTAAAATAGTAAATTCCGATAACGGCAAGATCCGAAACAAACTCTTTTGGCTTTTCAACCAATTCGATAATTTCGTTTTTTTCATTCAAATTAATTACCCCAAAAGCTTCCGGTTGATCGACTTGTTTTACCCAAATTACACTATCGGCAGTTTTATCTATATCAAAATCGGCACGAATTAAAGTATCAGCATAAGCAATAACTGCAGGTCCACTCAAAGATTCTTTGGCACACATAATTGCGTGACCAGTTCCTAAGGCTTCATTTTGATAATAGATAGTTCCTTTAGCTCCCAATTTTTGAGCAATTGCCAATAACTCTTCTTCAACTTTTGCACCAAAACTCTCATGAATAATAAAGGCTACTTCATCAATATTTTGATTTAATACCCCAGCAATATCTTCTACCAATCGGTGTACAATAGGTTTTCCAGCAATTGGAATAAGTGGCTTTGGAATGGTTAATGTGTGTGGTCTTAATCTGGATCCACGACCTGCCATTGGTACTATTATTTTCATTTTATTGTCATTGCGAGGAACGAAGCAATCGCATCCTCAAATTAATTTAACTTTATTTTACTCCTGTACTTCCAAAACCACCTTCACCTCTAGAAGTTTCAGACAATTCTTGAACTTCAATCCATTCGGCTCTTTCGTGTTTGGCGATGATTAACTGGGCAATGCGTTCTCCATTTTCAATCACAAAATCCTCATTAGATAAATTTACTAAAATTACACCAATTTCACCACGATAATCGGCATCAACTGTTCCTGGTGAATTCAAAACGGTGATTCCTTTTTTGGCTGCCAATCCGCTTCTTGGACGAACTTGTGCTTCATAACCAATTGGAAGTTCAATAAAAAGTCCGGTTTTTACAATGGTTCTTTCTAACGATTTAAGAATAATTGGTTCTGAAATATTGGCCCGCAAATCCATTCCTGCCGATGCGATGGTCTCGTAATTTGGCAATTCATGTTGCGATTTATTGATGATTTTAATAGTCATTATTTAGTCATTGCGAGAAACGAATCAATCTCATTCCTCTGATTTATTTTTTTCTTTTAATGATTCTTAATAAAGTTTCTTTTTCGCTGTAATAAATGAAATATAAAAACACGAAAAGGATTCCGATTTTAATAAAATAATTTTCTCTTATGTACGGAATGTAAAACGAAATGGCTGAGAACAAAATACTCAAAGTTAGGTATCCAAAAATTCGTAATCGATCGTAAGGAATTGGATATTTATTTCTACCTAAATAATAAGACAAGGCCATCATACTTCCATAAGCTGCAATAGTTGCAATTGCTGAGCCATAATAACCGCCAAAAGGTCCTTTTAAAGGAATTAAAAGATAATTTAGGGCCAAAGTAACGGCAGCGCCAACTAATGAGATATAAGCGCCGATTTTAGTTTTATTTGTCAATTTATACCAAACGGATAAATTGGTGTAAATACCTAAAAAGAAATTAGCAAAAACAATCAGCGGAACTACTTTCATAGCAGACCAATAGGTTTCGTTGTCTAATAAAATGATTTTTAATAAATCGGCAAAAACAATTACGCTTAAGGAAATGAATGAACCAAATATCACGAAATATTTAGTTATGGTTGCATAAGTTTGTGGTGCGTTTTCATTACTTGCATGGCTAAAGAAAAAGGGTTCTATTCCAAGTGAGTAGGCAGTTCTAAATAATACCATAAATAATCCCAACTTATAACAAGCAGAATAAGCCCCAACTTCTGATTTGGCAATATTGGGTGGTAATAATTTACCTAATAGAATTTTATCAAAATGTTCGTTGATTGCAAAAGCTAATCCTGCAATTAATATGGGAAAGCCATATTGCATCATGCGTTTCCATAATTCGGGATCCAACTTCCAATTTATTTTGAAATAATCGGGAGCTAGGAACACGAATGTTAATAAACTTGAAATTAACATGGATAGAAAAATATAACCTACTTCAAAATCATCTACATAAATGGATGCAAAAATGCCGTTTGGATCTGAGGCTGCACTATTTGGCAAAGCCAATAAAAAGAAGAAGTTCAAACCTAAATTAATAACTACATTACCAATTTTAATTGCGGCATAACGCATAGGTCTTTGATGCGCTCTTAACTTTGAAAACGGAATAATAACTAAGGCGTCTAATACTAATATCCAGATAGAATAAGTAATATACTGCACTTCAACATTGGCATAGTTGGCTAATGTATTTCTGAATAATAAAGCTACAATTAGAAAAGCTAATGAACTCCAGAAAATTGAAATGGTTGAAGTAGCAATAACTTTTTTCTTGTCGTCTTCAGAATTATAAAAACGGAAAAAAGCAGTTTCTAATCCATAAGATAATATCACATTAAAAAATACCATCCAGGATAATACCGTAGTCAAATCGGCATAGTCTGCTTTATTCGGAAGTACATTGGTGTAAAGTCGAACCAAAAAGAAGCTAAGCATTCTTGGTAACACCATGGCCAAACCATAAATTGCAGTTTGTTTGAATAAGTTTTTATATAAACTCAAGGTAATTCTCTTTAATGATAAACAAAAATAGTTATAATATCGATGTAATAAAAAAAGAGCCAACAAATGTTGACTCTTTTATGATTTTGTTAATACTTAAAATTATCCTTTTAAAGCTTCAGCTCCTCCAACAATCTCTAAGATTTCGTTAGTAATTGCAGCTTGACGCGCTTTGTTGTAGGTTAATTTTAATTGATCTCTTAATTCGGTTGCGTTGTCTGTTGCTTTATGCATTGCGGTCATACGAGCTCCGTGTTCTGAAGCAAATGAATCGCGAATTGCTTTGTATAATTGTGTTTTTAACGACTTTGGAATTAATGTTAAAACAATTTCTTCTTTAGAAGGTTCAAAAATGTAATCTCCAGCAGCAACAGCTGTTTCTGAAGCTACAGGTGCTAATGGTAAAAATTGCTCTGTTTGAACTATTTGAGTTGCAGCATTTTTAAATTGATTGTAAACAATTTCAATTTTATCGTATTCGCCAGAAGTAAACATTTCTGTTAACTCATTTGCAATTTCTGCTACAGCATCAAAAGTAAGATTGTCGTAAATTGAATTATGACTAGCAACAACGTTGTTTGTTTTTTTCAATACATCACCACCTTTTTTTCCGATAGAAAAAACATCAACTTGTTTTCCAGCGTATGAATCTGCAATAGCTTTTGTTTGCTTAATAACATTGGTGTTAAAAGCACCACACAAACCTCTATTAGAAGTTACTGCAACAACTAACACTTTATTTATTTCGCGTTGAGCGGTAAAATCACCACCAACTTCGCCGTCCATAGTAGCGCTTAAACTTTGTAATAATTCCGTTAATTTTTCGGCATAAGGGCGCATAGCTGTAATTGCATCTTGTGCTTTTTTCAGTTTTGCCGCAGAAACCATTTTCATTGCAGAAGTAATCTGCATCGTAGATGAAACGGATGTAATTCTATTACGGATTTCCTTTAAGTTTGCCATTTTATTTGGTATTGGGTTTGGGGTTCTGGGTACTAGGACTAAAACCTAAAACCCAGGACCTTGAGCCTAATTAATTATATTTTGCAGAGATTTCTGAAGCCGCTTTTTCAATAACATCAGTAATGTTGTCGTCTAATTTTCCAGCTTTTAATGCATCTAATGTATCTCTATGTGTATTATTTAAATATTCTAAGAAATCTTTTTCAAATTCTTTTACTTTATTTACTGGAACATTTCTCAATAAATTTTTAGAACCTGCATAGATAATTGCAACTTGATCTTCTACTGTATAAGGAGAGTTCAAACCTTGTTTTAAGATTTCAACGTTACGTTTTCCTTTTTCAATTACGTTTAAAGTAACTGAATCCAAATCAGAACCAAATTTAGCAAACGCTTCCAATTCACGGAATTGAGCTTGGTCTAATTTTAAAGTACCCGCTACTTTTTTCATTGATTTAATTTGTGCATTACCTCCCACACGAGATACCGAAATACCTACGTTAATCGCAGGACGAACTCCAGAGTTGAATAAATCTCCATCTAAGAAAATTTGTCCGTCAGTAATCGAAATTACGTTAGTTGGGATATATGCAGAAACGTCACCTGCTTGTGTTTCAATAATTGGTAAAGCCGTTAATGAACCTCCACCTTTTACGATTCCTTTCAAAGAATCTGGTAAGTCATTCATGTTTTTTGCAATATCATCATCAGCAATTACTTTACAAGCTCTTTCTAATAAACGAGAGTGTAAGTAAAATACGTCACCAGGATAAGCCTCACGACCTGGAGGTCTTCTTAATAAAAGAGATACCTCACGGTAAGCAACTGCTTGTTTAGATAAATCATCATAAACAATTAATGCAGGACGCCCTGAGTCACGGAAATATTCTCCAATTGCAGCTCCTGCCATTGGTGCATATACTTGCATTGGTGCTGGATCTGATGCGTTAGCAGCTACAATTACTGTGTAAGCCATTGCTCCTTTTTCTTCCAACATTTTAGCAATTCCTGCTACAGTTGAAGCTTTTTGCCCAATTGCAACATAGATACAAAATACTGGTTTTCCAGCATCGTAAAATTCTTTTTGATTTAAGATGGTGTCAATACAAACGGTAGATTTACCTGTTTGACGGTCACCAATTACCAACTCCCTTTGTCCGCGACCTACAGGAATCATAGCATCTACCGCTTTAATACCTGTTTGCAATGGCTCGGTTACTGGCTGACGGAAGATAACTCCAGGAGCTTTTCTTTCTAAAGGCATGTCAAACAATTCTCCTCCGATAGGTCCTTTACCGTCAATTGGGTTACCTAATGTATCAACTACACGACCAACAATTTGCTCACCAACTTTTAAAGAAGCAATACGTTGTGTTCTTTTTACTGTAGATCCTTCACGGATTCCAGTAGACGGTCCTAAAAGTACCACCCCAACGTTGTCTTCTTCTAAGTTCAATACGATCGCTTCCAATCCGTTTTCGAATTGTACTAACTCACCATATTGAGCATTTGATAAACCGTAAACACGAGCGATACCATCACCCACTTGAAGTACAGTTCCTACTTCTTCTAAACTTGCACCTGATTCAAAACCAGATAATTGTTTTTTTAATATTGCTGTAATTTCAGCTGGTTTAATTTCTGCCATTTTGATATATCTTTAATGGAATTTTAATTGCTAAACTCTCTTTTTAATTCACTTAATTTACTTGCTACGGAAGCATTGTATTGTTGATCTCCAACTCTTAAAATAAATCCACCTATTATTTCTGGATCTACAATGTTGTGGATAGTAATTTTCTTATTCGAAAACTCGGCAATTTTTGCCAATACTTTAGTTTCTAACTCTGGAGTAATTGGAAGCGCAGTAGTTACTTTAGCTACTTCAACTCCTTTGCTTTCATCGTATAATCTATTGTATTGAATTGCGATATCTTCTAAGATTTCATGTCTTTTATTTTCATGTAACAAATCAAATAAGCTATTTGTTTCTGCTTGAACATTTGAAAATATTTCAGACAATGCTGATTTCTTATATTCTATTTTAATAATAGGACTAGTTAGAAAATGTTTTAATTCTGGAGTATCAGTGATTGCTGTAACAATAGAATTCATATCCATTTTTACTGCATCTGCTTTTCCAGAAGTTTGAGCAATGTCTAATATTGCTTTGGCGTATCTAATCGCTGCTCTAGACATAATGCTTAGTTTAATTTAGCATCACCCAACATTTTCTCAACTAATTTAGTTTGAGATTCTTTGTTAGATAATTCGTCTCTTAATACTTTTTCAGCTATTTCTAATGACAGTGAAGAAACTTGATTTTTCAAATCTGCCATTGCTGCATTTTTTTCGCTTTCGATAGCTGCTTTTGCTTGTGCAATCATTTTTTCTCCTGCAGTTTGCGCTTCGGTTTTAGCATCGTTAATCATTTTATCTTTGATTTCACGAGCTTCTTTCATTAAAGCATCACGCTCTGCTCTTGCATCAGCTAATAATTTCTCATTATCTGACTTAAGGTTTTGCATTTCTTTTTTAGCACTTTCAGCCGATTGTAAAGCATTTTTTATACCTTCTTCTCTTTCATTTACAGCATCTAAAATTGGTTTCCAAGCAAATTTTTTCAATAAGAAAATTAATGCAATGAATAATGCTGTTTGTAAAATGAATAAGCCTAATGAAATATGTCCAAATAATTCTTCCATTATATATGTATTTAAATTTTTGTAATTTTAAAAAAGAACAAAAGTTGCAACCAACCGTTACAACTTTTGTTGTAAAAATTTACGATGCAAAAATTGCAGCGAAACCAATACCTTCAATAAGTGCAGCAGCAATAAGCATCGCTGTTTGGATTTTTCCAGTAGCTTCTGGTTGACGAGCGATAGCATCCATTGCAGAACCACCGATTCTACCAATACCAATACCTGCTCCAATAACTACTAATCCTGCTCCAATAATTCTAGGAATTTCCATAAAAATATGTATTAAAAATTAAACATTCAAAACTATTAATGATGCGCCTCTTCGTGGTGGTGCTCTTCTGAAGCAGAACCAAAATATAAAGCGGCCAACATTGTAAAGATATACGCTTGTAATAACGCAACCAATACTTCTAATAATGTTAAAACAAATGATAGTAAGAAAGCCAACGGACTTCCAACGATGCTATTTGCTTTATACATTAATGCAATTAAACTCATTAATACCACGTGCCCTGCCAACATATTTGCATACAAACGAATCATTAATGAAAACGGTTTAATGATCGTTCCTAACAACTCAATTGGTGCCAATATAAATTTCATTGGAACTGGAACTCCTGGCATCCAGAAGATGTGTTTCCAATAATCTTTCTTAGCGGTAAAGGTAGTAATAAGGTAGGTTAAAAGAGCTAAAGCTCCAGTAATTGCTAAATTTCCTGTAATATTTACTCCTAGTGGTGTTAATCCAAAAATATTTGAAAACCAAATGAAGAAAAATATCGTTAATAGGAAACTCATGTATTTTTTATAGTGCTTTTCTCCAATATTTGGAATAGCAATCTCGTCTCTGATGTATAAAATAATAGGCTCAAAAAATCTTCCTGCTCCTTTAGCGATTGAACCATTCTTTTTGTATGATTTACCTAATCCAGCAAACAATAAGAACATTAATACGCTAACCACAATTATCATAAAAAGACTTTTTGTAATTGATAAGTCAATTGGTTTTTTGTTTTCAATATGACCTTCAGCATTTTCTTTTAATGTTCCTTGAGCGTCTGTTTTGTAGATTTTACCATCATGGTGGCTGATTTTATAGTAACTTCCTCCATCTTCTGCAGGTGCATCATGTTCTCCATGACCAAATTTAGAAGACGAAAATATATGAAAACCGTTATCCCATAAAATAACTGGTAATGGGAATCCAACGCTATGTTCAGCATTTTTTCCGTAAGAAAAAATATGAAAATCGTGAGAATCTAATAAGTGATGCTGAATAAACTCTTTTCTTTCTTCATCTTTAGCTTCGTCTTCAGACAATACTTTTTTTTCAGGGGTAGCTGCAACTGCTTCTACCTTATTATTTACAGGTGTATTTTCGCTGTGATTCGCATTACTATATAAAGGAAAAAATGCTAGTAAAGCGGCAAATAAAAACTGAAGTGGCTTGTTTAAAAACAACATATTTGATAATTTCTTTAATTTATTTTCTCAAATTTGGTGCAAAAGTACAATTTAAATTAATATTAAAAAGTATAACTTTTATTTTTTTTGAGAAAAGCGGGTCTATTTTTCTGTTTTATTGTTTTTTGTTTAACATTCTAATAGTTACAACCGTTTCTATTGTTAAAAACTCAGCAAATATTAAAAAGAAATTTGATTTTTCGGGCGTGATTAATTCACTAGTTTCTTTTAAAATAGGATGTAATAAAATATACGCCAATCCCATTTTTATACTTGTTACTAATAAAAAGGTTTGTCCAACGCTGTCGATGTTTTTTTTCTTCATTTTTATCAGAATTAATAATATAATTACAGAACAAGTGAAAAAAAACAAGAACAATGTTGGGGTTGAATATCTAAAATTAGAAGTAATTATAGAATTATATTTAAAATAGATGAAAAATTCATGAAAAAGAAAAGCAATAATTACAAGAAAAACAGCTTCAAGTAAAGGCTGAAATTTACTTCTCTTCATTGTTGTCTATTTTATTGATTTCCTTTAATTGTCGATTTATATTATAAAACGCAAGTGCCACTCCAATTAAGGTAAAGAGTTTTACAAATAAATTTTTGGGATTAGGGTAGTTTTGATCTAGCCAAGTACCAAGTTTCGAAAATAAAAAAATTACTACCCCCATTTGAATGGGAATATTAATTAATGCCAACCATTTATTAGGCTTTTTTTTCGATGACTGAAGATTCATTTAGTTGGTTGGATTTAGAATTTGGTTTCATTATGCAACTCGCACTAAAGTCGGCGCCGGGTTCTACAGAAAGTTTTCCGCAAACCACTTCACCTTGCACACTCGATTTTAATTTAACATTTAATAACTCGGTTACTAGTATTTTACCTTTGTATTTCCCTTCAATATCGCAATTTTTACATTGCACATCTCCGGTTAGGCTTCCTGCTGGGCCAATTACCAATTTACCTTTTGATTCAAAGTTTCCAATTAAATGTCCATCTAATCTAAAATCTGCTGGAGAAACAATATCGCCTTTAATCGAAGTTCCTTCTACTATTCTGTTGGTTTTACCCAATAAATCGGTATAAGATTTAGTCTTTTTATCAAACATAATTTATGGTTTTTTAGGGAACCC
>CAMCBB010000013.1 GCA_945872875.1 Flavobacterium psychrophilum | reverse complement strand
GGCACCGTGTTTACTTGTGCCTGGACGAATTGTATGTTGGTCATTTTGGAATTATTTAATCCTGAACAATAATTTCTTTAGGGTCTTCTTTTTTATATTCAGGCTGAATGGTAACATGATTTATATTGAATTTTTCATATAAAACGTTCTCTATTTTATGAAGTAATTCATCAAATTCACTTATTTTAATATCGTGAGCACAATCTAAATGCGCTTCAAGGTGCAATTCTTCTTCATTAAGATACCAAACGTGAACATGATGTAAATTTCCTGCGCCAGGAATTTTATTTACTTCTTCAACTATCTCTAATAAATTAATAGCATCTGGAGTAAACAACATTAACATTTTAGTAGAAGTTTTTAATAAATCGTATCCAACAAAAATTAAATAGAATCCAATTAATATTGTTAAAACTCCATCAACCCAATACCAACCAAAAAATTTCATCAACAATCCGCCAACAAGGACTGCAACGGAGGCCATCATATCGGTTAATAAATGTAAGTACGCCGATTTCATATTGATGTTGTGTTCGGCGTCTTTTTGTAATAATAAAACCGATGTGCCGTTAACCACAATTCCCAATATCGATAACCAAATAACAATACTTGATTCTATCGGTTTTGGATTAAAAAAACGGTTTGCTGCACCATAAATCAATATAAAAGCAACTATAATTAATGTTGATGCGTTTATGAACGCCGCAATTAATTCGGCTCTTTTATACCCAAAAGTGTGGTCTTCATTTGCTTTTTTATGGGAAAGTTTGTGTGCAATTAAACTGAATCCTAAAGATAGAACATCTGAAAAATTATGTAGCGCATCCGATAATAAGGCTAAACTCCCAGAGGCAATTCCACCAATAATTTGAGAAACTGTAATAAATAAATTCAGTAAAATTGAATAAACTAAGTTTTTACCTTGAACTACGTGTTTGTGAGAATGGTTATGAGAATTAGATTCTTCCATTTAGTTACATGCTATTTTATCCACGCGGTTGGCGTGTCTTCCTCCTTCAAATTCGGTATTTATAAAAGTATTTACTATTTCAACAGCTTGGGGAATTGAAGTAAATCGCGCCGGAATACTTACCACATTAGCATTATTGTGTTGGCGCGCCAGCGCCGAAATTTCTTTGGTCCAACATAAGGCCGCGCGAATTCCTTGGTGTTTATTGGCGGTCATAGCTATTCCGTTTCCAGAACCGCAAATTACAATTCCTAAATCGGCTTTACCAGATTCAACATCTAATGCTACAGGATGCGCAAAATCGGGATAATCAACACTGGCTTCAGTATCGGTTCCGTAATTAATAACTTCATGTCCATTAGAAGTTAAAAATTCAACAATTGCTTTTTTATAATCTGGTCCTGCGTGATCGTTACCGATAGAAATTTTCATATTTTTAATGTATTAATTATGGTAACAAATTTAGTTAAACTTATTAGTAAATCTGTTTCATTTTATAAAAAATATAACTACTTGATTTACATTTATAAGGAAATTTATAGTTGCTCATTTTTTATTAAAATTCTACTATTTATTAAATTTATATAAGATAAATATTAAAAAATTTAATTGTTAATAGTTATTTGCAATTCATTGATCTTCAGTTAACTTTAATTTAACTCAACTTGTTGATAACTTAATATAGAAAATTAGAAGTTTTTTTAGGTTGTAAATAAATTATTTGTAATCAAAAATTGGATTGACAAAATCAAAATTATTTTGCTCTTTTTTTATAAAAGTTATCACTATAAAAAACTACTTTTTCAACAGAAATTAACAATTAAAGTTATTTACAAAAAACTAGTTTTTTACTTGTTAACATCTGTTTATTATTTTTAAAACTCTATTTAAAATTAGTGTTTTATATATTAAAAATGTGTTGATAAATAGAAATAACTAAATCTAACTTAATAATCAAGTTTTAAAATTTAAAGTTATTATACAAATTAACACTACATAATAACCTTTATAAATTAAATTTAAATTTTAAAAATATTTTATTGTTTTTAATAGATGTTGAAAACTTCAAGATTTAAAAAATAAGTTTTAAAAGTTATATTTTCGATAAATCTAATCTGTATTATCTGTTTTCAATTTTCTTCTTCGTAATTTTAAACCTTATTTAAGAAGAACATGAGTAAATTCCCAAAAAAGTTTGGAAAAAAAGAGAAGACTTTCTCTGAAAAGATTTTAAAAATACTTTCACAAAATGCTAATAAGCCTTTTAATTACAAGCAAATTTGTGCGGTATTAGAATTAAATGATACTAAAAGTAGAAATGAAATTATAAAAGATTTAAAAATTCTTGCTGCGCAAAAAGTAATTATAGAAAGTGAGCCCGGTAAGTATTTAGTTAAAGCGATAAGTCAAGATTATTATGAAGGTAAAATTGACATGACTTCCAGAAGAACGGCTTATTTTATTTGTGAAGAATTAGAAGATGATGTTTTTATTCCTACAAATAATTTAAATCATGCTTTAGATAAAGATAAAGTAAAGGTTTATATTTATAATAGAAGAAAAGGAAGAAAACCAGAAGGTGAAGTAATTGAAATAATAGAAAGAGCTAAAACAGAATTTGTTGGGGTAATTGATATTCAAAAAAACTTTGCTTTCGTATCGACGGCAAATGCTAAAATGTATACCGATATTTTTATTTCTAAAGAAAAATATAATGGTGCAGAACAAGGTGATGTAGTATTAGTTAAAATTGAAGATTGGCCTAAAAAAGCAGATTCGCCTTTTGGAACGGTAATAAAAGTATTAGGAAAACCAGGAGAACATAATACTGAAATTCATGCTATTCTTGCAGAATATGGATTACCTTATGATTTTCCTATAGAAGTAGAAGTTTTTGCACAAAAATTAGATACTTCAATTCATCTAGAAGAAATTGCAAAGCGTAGAGATATACGCGATACTTTAACTTTTACTATTGATCCAAAAGATGCAAAAGATTTTGATGACGCATTATCATTTAAAAAGTTAGAAAACGGAAACTTTGAAATCGGAATTCACATTGCAGATGTTTCTCATTATTTACAAGAAGGAACAATTTTAGATGATGAAGCGTATCATAGAGGAACATCTGTTTATTTAGTAGATCGAGTGGTACCAATGCTTCCCGAAGTTTTATCAAATTTTGCTTGTTCACTAAGACCGAATGAAGAAAAATATACCTTTTCAGCTATTTTCGAAATAGATCATAAAGCAACGGTATTAAATCAATGGTTTGGAAGAACCGTAATTAATTCCGATCAACGCTTTGCTTATGAAGAAGCTCAAGTAATTATTGAAACAAAATCTTCAACTATTCCAGCTGAAATTTCATTAACTGGAAAAGAATACAATACATCTGATGAAATAACCCAAGCCACTTTAAAATTAGATGAATTAGCAAAAATTCTTAGAAGAAATAGAATGAATAATGGAGCTATTTCTTTTGATAAAGTAGAAGTAAAATTCAATTTAGATACAAACGGTGAACCAGAAGGAGTTTATTTTAAAGTTTCTAAAGATGCCAATCATTTAATTGAAGAATTCATGCTTTTAGCTAATAGAAAAGTAGCTGAATATATTGGAAAACAAAAGAAAACCTTTGTATATAGAATTCATGATGAACCCAATGAAGATAAGTTATTTGCAATGCAAGCTTTAATTTCAAAATTTGGTTACAAAATGAATTTAAGAGATAAGAAAGATATCTCGAAATCGTTAAACCAATTAATGGCTGATGTAAATGGTAAGAAAGAGCAAAATTTGATAGATACTTTAGCGATTCGAACGATGAGTAAAGCGAAGTATTCTACTGAAAATATTGGTCATTACGGATTAGCTTTTGATTATTATAGTCATTTTACTTCTCCAATTCGTCGCTATCCTGATGTAATGGTTCATCGATTGTTGCAATATTATTTAGATGGAGGGAAAAGTGTAAACGAAGAAGATTTTGAAGAAAAATGCGAACATTCTAGTAATATGGAAAGTTTAGCTACAAATGCGGAGAGGGATTCTATAAAATACATGCAAATAAAATACATGCAAGATCATAAAGATCAAGAGTTTCTTGGAGTTATTTCTGGAGTGACAGAATGGGGAATTTATGTAGAAATTGTAGAGAATAAATGCGAAGGCATGTGTAGAATTCGAGAGATTAAAGACGATTATTATACTTTTGATGAGAAACAATATGCCTTAGTCGGGCAAATTTCTAAAGCTTTATTGCAATTAGGAGATGAAGTTTATGTTAAAGTGAAAAATGCAGATTTAGTAAAAAAACAACTCGATTTTACTTTTATAAGAAAACAAGAATAAAAAATGAGAAAATTTGTATATAGTTTATTATTATTCAGTACATTAGGTTTTTCACAAATTGAAAAAGAAGTTGGTGATTTTAATAAAGTAACCACTTTTGATCAGATAGATGTTCGATTAATTCCAGGAGATGTAAATAAAGTTGTATTAACCGGAAACGGCTCTGATGAATTAGAATTAGTGAATAAAAATGGCGAATTAAAAATAAGAATGCCTTTTACTAAACTATTAGATGGCGATAATATTTCTGCAACAGTTTATTTTAAAAAAATTGATGCTATAGAAGCAAATGAAGGATCTCGAATTTCTAGTGAAAATGAAATTACCACCACCTCATTTGATATTAAAGCAAAAGAAGGGGCAGAAATTCATCTCAATCTAAAAGTAGAAAAACTAATTGTGCGCGTTGCAAATGGATCTAAAATAGAATTAGAAGGAATTGCTACCAATCAAGATGTTTTAGTAAATTCTGGCGGCGATTTTCTTGCAGAAAAGTTTCACACTAATCTAACAGATATTACTGTAAATGCGGGAGGTAATGCTAATGTTTTTGCAACCGAATTGGTTACCGCAAAAGTAAGAGCTGGTGGAACTATTACTATTTATGGAAAACCTAAACAAATAAATAAAAAGATTGTTGCTGGAGGCAGTATTGAAGAAGTAAAATAACTAATATTTTTACTTTTTAAATTTAAAATGGTATTTTGCGGCTTAATATGTTAAAAAAAAGATGCTAAACGATATTATTTCTGCTATTCCTCTTGGCTTTTTTCTAAGTTTTATGATAGGACCTGTTTTCTTTGTCTTATTAGAAACTAGTGTGGTTAAAGGTTTTAAAGCAGCAATTATTTTTGATTTAGGAGTAGTTTTAGCAGATATTATATTTATTTTAATTGCTTATTTTAGTAGTTATAGATTAATTCAAAGTATAAAAGACGATCCGGCATTATTTATTTTTGGAGGTTTAGTAATGCTTACTTATGGTATCATTTCTTTTGTTAAAAACAGAAATGAATCTAAGAAAGATTTCGACGAAGAAGAACAAAAAGAGTTAGAAAAAAACAACTACCTCTCTTTGTTTATTAAAGGTTTTTTCTTGAATTTTATAAATATAGGTGTTCTTGGTTTTTGGTTAGCAATTTTAATTACAATTGGTCCTCAGTTGGAATTAAAAGCTTCTAGAATGCTTACTTTTTTTACTACTTTAATAGTTACTTATTTTATAACAGATATTTTTAAAATACTATTAGCAAAGCAATTACAAAATAAATTAAATTCTAAAAATATATTATTAATAAAAAAATTTATTAGCCTCATATTAATAATTTCTGGCTTGTTTTTACTTTCACAAGGCCTGTTTCCAAAAGAGAAGAAAATAGTAAATAGCGCTATTAAACACTTAGAAAAGCAGAAGTAATTTATTCTTTAAAGAGATTCCTTCGGAATGACAAGTTTGTGGGTATTGTACTATTCAATTTTAGTTTTACTATTTAATAATATTTATTTTTAAAAGAGATTCCTACGGAATGACAAGTTTGTGGGTATTGTACTTGTTCGAATCTAGATTTAGTATTTCCTATAATTTATATTAAAAGAGATTCCTTCGGAACGACAAGTTTATGGAGCATCGTCCGGATTCGAAACAAACTTTAATTAATTTTTCCTAAAAATATAAAATAAAAAAACCTCCAAGTTTCCTTGAAGGTTTTAGAGGCATCGTCCGGATTCGAACCGGAGTAGGAGCTTTTGCAGAGCCCAGCCTAGCCGCTCGGCCACGACGCCAATTTTATTGGATTGCAAATATATAAAAAAGTTTAAAGTTTAAAGTTTAAAGTTTAAAAACTTTTGCTTTACTTATTTTTATCTAAGTTCTATATTCTTCCATTTCAATTGTCACTGCTTCAACATCCCCACCAATAGGCGGATTTAGTTTAGAAACACTAAGACTAATCCTAGAAACAGACGCGATTTCTTTAAAAATTCTTGTTATTATTCTATTTACCACATGTTCTAATAACTTAGACCGAATAGCCATTTCTTCTACCACAATTCGATTTAATAAAACATAATCTACAGTATCATTAAGATCGTCAGATACAGCCGATTTTCGTAAATCGGTTTTAATTTCGAGGTCCACTCTATAATCTGATCCAATTTTTGCCTCTTCTTCCAAGCATCCATGAAACGAATAGGTGCGTATGTTTTGTAATTTAATTGTTCCCATAATCAATATTTTCTTCAAAAAATTAAATAAAAGATATCTATTAGCTATTTGTCTAGTATCTATATGTCTAATTTTTTATCTTTGCTAAAATTACAAAATTATTATGTCTACAGAAGAAAAAGCCTTAAATTTTATTGAACAGATAATTGAAGAAGATTTAAAAAATGGTTTGTCTCAGCAAAAATTACGTTTTCGTTTTCCACCTGAGCCAAATGGTTATTTACATGTAGGTCATGCAAGTGCAATTTGTTTAAATTTTGGTTTAGGAATTGATTATAATTCACCTGTAAATTTAAGATTTGACGATACTAATCCGGCTAAAGAAGAGCAAGAATATGTTGATGCAATAAAAAGAGATGTTGAATGGCTTGGTTTTAAATGGGATAAAGAATGTTACGCTTCTGATTATTTTCAGGAGTTATATAATTGGGCAATTGAATTTATTAAATCAGGAAAAGCATATGTTGACAGTCAATCTTCAGAAGAGATGGCTAAACAAAAAGGAACACCAACCTCACCAGGAACCGATTCTCCTTTTAGAAACCGATCTGTAGCAGAAAATTTAGATTTATTTGAACGCATGAAAAATGGTGAATTCGAAGAAGGAACCTATATTTTACGTGCTAAAATAGATATGAAACATACCAATATGTTAATGCGAGATCCTATTATGTATCGTATTTTACACAAACACCACCACCGCACAGGAGATAAATGGTGTGTGTATCCAATGTATGATTGGGCACATGGAGAAAGTGATTATTTAGAACAAATATCCCACTCTTTTTGCACCTTAGAATTTTTACCCCACCGAGAATTATACGATTGGTTTTTAGATCAAATTATTGATTCGACTAAGGTGCGTCCAAAGCAAAGAGAATTTGCCAGAAGAAATTTATCCCACACCGTTGTTAGTAAACGTAAATTATTACAACTAGTTGAAGAAAAACATGTTACAGGCTGGGATGATCCAAGAATGAGTACTATTTCTGGAATGAGAAGAAGAGGCTACACACCCGCTTCCATTCGAAATTTTGCCAAAACTATTGGAATTGCAAAACGAACAAACTTAATTGATGTTTCTTTATTAGAGTTTTGTGTTCGTGAAGATTTAAATAAAATAGCACCTCGTGTTATGGCGGTTTTAAACCCTGTGAAATTAGTTATTACTAATTATCCAGAAGGAAATGAAGAGTGGTTGGAGGCAGAAAATAATCCAGAAGAAGAGGTTTTAACATACAGAAAAGTGCCTTTTTCTAAAGAATTATACATTGAAAGAGAAGATTTTCAAGAAGAAGCAAACAAGAAATTTTTCCGATTAACTTTAGGTACTGAAGTGCGTTTAAAAAATGCTTACATCATTAAAGGGGAAAGTGTTGTGAAAGATGCAAACGGAAACATTACCGAAATCCATTGTACTTACGATGTTGATTCTCGAAGCGGAAGCGGAACAGAAGCAAGCCAAAGAAAAGTAAAAGGAACTATTCAATGGGTGTCAATTACTCATGCGGTACCTGCAGAAGTTCGTATTTATGATCGATTATTTTCTCATGAAAGTCCAGACGGAAACAAAGAAATAGACTTTAAAGAATTTATTAATCCAAATTCTTTAGAGTTGATCACCGGATATGTTGAGCCTAGCTTAAAAACTTCTAATAATTTAGATCATTTTCAATTTCAGCGATTAGGATATTATTGCGTAGATAAAGATTCTACTCCCGAAAAATTGGTTTTTAATAAAACAGTTGGCTTGAGAGATACTTGGGCTAAGGTAGAAAGTAAAGAATAAAAAAAAGAGGCTGTTAGGCCTCTTTTTACTTTATATATTTTTGATCGCGGATTCTAACCTTCTAATGGTTTCTTCTTTTCCAATCATTTCAGCAATATCAAAAAGGTGAGGCCCTTTTAAGGCTCCAACTAAACTCAATCGGAAAGGCTGCATTACTTTCCCCATTCCAATTTCATTTTTAGTCATCCAATCTTTTATAATGGTTTCCATATTTTCGGAAGAGAAATCGCCTATATTTTCAATAACCGAAATTAATTGTTGCATTAAAGCCGGTGTTTCTTCTTTCCAGTTTTTTACCGCTTTTTCATCATACGATGTTGGCGCTAAAAAGAAATAATCGGATAATTCCCAAAAATCAGTAACAAAATCAGCGCGTTCTTTTATTAAAGAAACAATTTTATTTAAATCAAGAGAAGTAGAAATTCCTTTTTCAGACAAAATTAATTCAAATGCCTTTGCTAAACTTTCGTTAGATTGTTCCTGCAAATAGTGGTGGTTGAACCATTTGTTTTTTTCTGGATCAAATTTAGCTCCGGCTTTATGAACTCGGTTTAAATCAAATTTTTCACATAATTCTTCTAAGGAAAAAACCTCCTTTTCGGTTCCATCGTTCCATCCCAATAAGGCTAAGAAATTCACTACGGCCTCTGGAAAAAATCCGTTTTCTCTGTATCCCATCGATTTTGTCATGCTTGAAGCATCGTTCCATTCTAAAGGAAACACCGGGAACCCCATTTTATCACCATCGCGTTTAGATAATTTTCCGTTCCCTATTGGTTTTAAAATTAAAGGCAGGTGAGCAAATTGAGGTGCTTCCCAACCAAAAGCTTTATATAATAAACTATGCAAAGGCATCGATGGCAACCATTCTTCCCCACGAATTACATGCGAAGTTTCCATTAAATGGTCGTCCACAATATTTGCTAAATGATAAGTTGGCATTCCATCCGACTTGAATAAAACTTTATCATCTAATAAATTAGTTTCAAATTTTATATCACCTCGAATAATATCTTGTAAATGCAATGTTTCGTTAACCGGTGTTTTAAATCGAATAACATAATCTGCACCCGAAGCAATTCTTTGGTTAGTTTCTTCTTCAGAAAGCACTAAAGAAGTGTCTAATTTTTCACGGTTATGCCAATTATAAATAAACGTTTTTCCTTCTGCTTCGTGTTGTTTTCTATGCGCATCTAAGGCCTCTTGAGTATCGAAAGCATAATAAGCCCAACCCGAATTTATCAACTGATCAGCATATTGCTTGTACAAGTGTTTTCTTTCAGATTGACGATAAGGACCAAATTTTTCATTTATTCCAATCGTTTCGCTAGGTGCAATTCCTAACCAATTTAAAGCTTCTAAAATATATTCTTCTGCCCCAGGAACAAATCGATTTTGATCGGTATCTTCAATTCGAAGATAAAAAACACCGTTATTTTTTTTGGCAAATAAATAATTAAAAAGAGCGGTTCTTACACCTCCAATATGTAGTGGTCCAGTGGGACTTGGTGCAAAACGCACACGAACTTGTTTAGACATTTTTTATATAATAATTAATTCATTTTTGCTCTGAGCTTGTCGAAGAGTGCTGCAAAGATAATCAGAAGTTGGAAGTTAAATTAGGGTATGTTTCTAAAAATTCCGTTTTAGAAATAATTAACTTTTATTCTAGATAGAAATTACTACTTTTATCGGTTATAAATAAGGCATAAATTAATTTGGAAAACAGCAATAACATTTACCTTAAACTAGAGCAGTTTATAAAGAAATATTACACCAACGAATTGTTGCGTGGAAGTATTTTTTTTATTGGAATCGGCTTACTTTATTTTCTTATTACCCTAAGTATTGAGTACTTTTTTTGGCTGAAGCCAAATTCGAGAACGCTTTTGTTTTGGACATTTATAGTGGTAGAACTTTTTTTATTGCTCCGATTTATTTTATTTCCAATTTCAAAATTATTTAAGCTTCAAAACGGAATTAATTATGATGATGCTTCCAAAATTATAGGAAATCATTTTAGTGAAGTAGGGGATAAATTAACTAATTTTTTACAACTTTCTCAGGATTCCAATTCTTCCGAATTGTTGCTAGCTTCTATAGATCAAAAAGCCAAAACGCTGCAACCCATCCCGTTTGTAAAAGCAATAAATTTCAGCAAAAACAAAAAATACGCCCCAATTGCATTAATTCCTTTGTTGTTTTTTGCTTTTTTCTACATTACAGGATACAGTAATTTTATTTCTCAAAGCTTGAATCGAGTGGTGCATTATAAACAGCAGTTTTTCCCACCTGCTCCATTTGAATTTCAAGTTGTGAATTCAAATTTACAAACAGAACAAAACCAAGATTTTGTTTTAAAAGTAAAGACTGTAGGTAAAGTTGTTCCAGAAAATACGATGATTTTTATTGGCGAGGAAAGTTATTTTATGGAAACTACAAAGCCAGGGGAATTTCAATTTGTGATAGCAAAACCAAAAGCCAATTTAGAGTTTCATCTAGAAGCCAATGCAGTTGTTTCTAATGATTACGAGCTGAATGTAGTAACCGTTCCTACGATTGCTAATTTCGAAATGGTTTTAAATTTTCCATCGTATTTAAATAAAAAAGCAGAAGTCATTAAAGGCACCGGTAACGCCGTCGTTCCAGAGGGAACCAAAGTTACTTGGAGAATGAACACGGTGGCCACTCAAAAAGTGGAATGGCAAAATGAAGCAGCAAAATATTCTTTCTCTAAAAACGAAAACCAATTCTCGCTTTCAAAAAGTATTATTCAAAACATAAATTATCAAATAGTAACATCGAATTCTAAAATTCAGAACTACGAAAAGCTTAACTATCAAATTACCGTTGTAAAAGATCAGTTTCCTGCTATTTCAGTTGGAAATGCGCCTGATAGTTTAAAAATTGACAAAAGCTTTTTATTGGGACAAGTTTCAGACGATTACGGGCTTTCTAAGCTTCAGGTGGTTTATTATCCTAAAGACAAGCCTACAAGCGCGAAAAAAGCAACTATTGCGGTTAAACGCGATGTTTACGATCAATTTGTTTTTGCTTTCCCTAGCAACCTTCCAGTTGAAGAAGGAGTTTCTTATGAGTATTATTTCGAGATTTTTGATAATGATGCGTTTCATAATTACAAGAGCACCAAGTCTTCTGTTTTTTCAAATAGAATCGCCACACAATCTGAAAAAGAAGATCAATTATTGCAGCAGCAAAATGACAACATCAACGCAATGGAGAAGTCTTTAAAAACCCAAGACAAGCAACTTAACGAGATGGAAAAGTTGCAAAAGATGGGAAAAGAAAAAGACAATTTAGAGTTTAAAGAACAACAAAAAGTAGAAGATTTTCTTAATAAGCAAAAGCAACAAGATGAGTTGATGAAGAATTTTGCCGAAAAAATGAAAGAAAATCTAGATAAAGTTAAAACTGAAAAGAAAGACGAGGTTAAAGAGCTTTTAAAAGACCGTTTAGATAAAGTTGAAAAAGATCTAGAAAAGAACAACAAGTTATTAGAAGAGCTTCAAAAATTGAATGAAAAACTTCAAAAAGAGGAGCTGTTCGATAAAATGGACAAGCTGAAACAGCAAAGTAAAAATCAAACCAAAAGTTTGCAGCAATTAGTTGAGCTTACAAAAAAATATTACGTTGAAAAGAAAGCAGAGCAAATTGCCGATAAGTTAGATAAGCTATCTGAAAAGCAAGATAAATTGGCTGAAGACGATAAAGAAAACAGTGCAGAGAAGCAAAATGAAATTAATAAAGAGTTTGATAAAATTCAGGAGGAATTAAAAGAACTTGAAAAAGACAATAAAGAGTTGAAAGCTCCGGTTGATCTTCCTAATACAGACGACAAAGAAAAAAGCATTGACGAGGATTTGAAAAAAGCTTCTGATCAATTGCAGAAAAAATCAAAAGAAGGCGCGAAACCTAAACAAAAAAGTGCTTCCAAGAAAATGAAGCAAATGAGCCAAGACATGCAATCGAGTATGGAAATGGGCGAACAGGAACAAATGGAGGAGGATGTAGCTATGTTGCGACAAATATTAGATAATTTATTGGCCTATTCCTTTTCACAGGAATCGGTTATGGGACAATTTAAAGGATTGAAAAGAGGCTCTCCCTCATTTAATAAAAATCTTAAAATTCAGCAGGATTTAAAACAAGAATTTAAGCATGTTGACGATAGTTTGTTTGCCCTTTCTTTACGAAATCCAAAACTTTCAGAGGGCGTTACCGCCGAAGTTGGAAATGTGCAATACAATATAGAAAAATCTTTAGAAACTTTGGCTGAAGCCGATGTTTTTAAAGGCGTTTCCTATCAACAGTTTGCGATTAGCGCTTCAAATAAACTTGCTGACATGCTCGCTTCTTTATTAAACAATATGCAAATGTCTATGCAAATGTCGGGATCTGGAAAAGGAAAAGGGAAGCCTTCACCAGGGAAAGGATCTGGCGGCGAATCGCAGTTGCCCGACATAATTAAAAAACAAGGTGATTTAGAAAAGAAAATGAAAGACGGAATGAAACCTGGTGACAAACCGGGACAAAAGCCCGGCGAAAAACCAGGGGATGGTAAAGAAGGCGGTAAAGACGGAAAAGGCACGCAAGGAAAAGACGGTAAATCAGGTTCCGGCAGTTCCGGCCAAGGAGATTCTGATGGTGAAAACGGTCAAGATGGTGAAGGAGACGCTAAAGCAATCATGGAAATTTATAAAGAACAGCAGCAGTTAAGAGAGTCTTTGCAAAAAGAATTAGATAAGCAAGGTATTGGAAATCAAGGGAAAAGCGCTCTTGAACAGATGAAACAGATTGAAAAACAGCTACTTAACAAAGGATTTAACAATCAAGTGCTTCAAAAAATATTAAATGTAAAGTACGAATTATTAAAACTAGAAAAGGCAGTACAACAACAAGGGGAAGAAAAGAAACGCCAGGCAGAAACTTCTAAAAAAGATTTTACGAATACAGCCACAGCTTTACCAGCTCGTTTACAAGAATATATCAATAGTGTAGAAATTTTAAACAGACAAACCTTACCTTTGCGGTCAAATTATAACCAGAAGGTTCAAGAATATTTTAATAAATGATAAGTTTTAACTACGAAAACGATTTTGAATTAAACAACGAAGAGCAGTTCTCTAATTGGATTTCTAGTGTTATTGTTTCTGAAGACAAGAAGGAGGGCGAGATCAATTATATTTTCTGTGATGACGAATACTTGCTTGGTTTAAACGAACAATATTTAAATCATGACACCTTAACAGACATCATTTCTTTTGATTATTCAGTTGGAAAAGAGTTACACGGAGACATATTTATTTCTACGGAGCGTGTTCTTGAGAACGCTGCTGAATTTAAGGTTACATTTGAAGAAGAATTAAAAAGAGTTATGGTTCATGGAGTGCTTCATTATTGCGGATACAAAGACAAATCCGACGAGGACGAGAAGTTAATGCGGTCTAAAGAAGATGAAAAAATCAAAATGTTTCACGTGGAACATTAACTAAGTTAATTAAAAATTTATTACAACTAATTGCAATGTTCCACATGGAACAATTATAAAACAGAGTGTTATTTACAACTAAATAATAGTTCTAATTCAAAAAATTTATGTTTAACACATACGATGTTATTGTAGTAGGAGCAGGTCACGCAGGTTGTGAGGCAGCTGCAGCAGCAGCCAATTTAGGATCTAAAACTTTATTGGTTACTATGAGTTTGCAAAATATTGCCCAAATGTCTTGCAATCCCGCTATGGGAGGTATAGCCAAAGGGCAAATTGTAAGAGAAATTGATGCGCTTGGTGGATATTCTGGGATTGTTTCTGATAAAACCGCAATTCAGTTTAAAATGCTTAATAAATCTAAAGGCCCTGCCATGTGGTCGCCTAGAGTACAATCGGATAGAATGCGTTTTTCTGAAGAATGGCGTATGATGTTGGAAAACACGCCAAATTTAGATTTCTATCAAGAAATGGTCTCCGGATTAGTAATTAATAACGGAAAAATAGAAGGAATTAAAACTTCTCTTGGCATAACTATTAAAGCGAAAACAGTCGTTTTAACCAACGGAACTTTTTTAAATGGATTAATTCATATTGGCGATAAACAATTTGGAGGAGGAAGAGCCGGCGAAAGTGCTGCCTACGGAATCACCGAGGATTTGGTTAAAGTTGGTTTTGAAGCCGGAAGAATGAAAACCGGCACACCACCTCGTGTTGACGGCCGTTCTTTAGATTATTCTAAAATGAATGAAGAACCTGGAGATGTGCGTCCTGATAAATTTTCATATTCTGATGAAACCAAACCATTGGTGCATCAAAGGCTTTGTCACATGACATATACTTCTTTAAATGTACATGATATTTTACGTGAAGGATTTGATCGCTCTCCTATGTTTAATGGACGTATTAAATCACTTGGACCACGGTACTGCCCGTCTATTGAAGATAAAATAAATCGTTTTGCAGACAAAGAAAGACATCAATTATTCATCGAACCAGAAGGGTGGAATACCTGCGAGGTTTATGTAAATGGTTTTTCTACTTCCTTACCTGAAGACATTCAATTTAAAGCATTACGATCGGTTGTTGGGTTTGAAAATGTTAAGTTTTTCCGTCCTGGATATGCTATTGAATACGACTATTTTCCACCAACACAATTGAAACATACCTTGGAAACCAAATTGGTTGAGGGATTGTATTTTGCTGGACAAATAAACGGAACTACAGGATATGAAGAAGCGGCTTCCCAAGGTTTAATGGCCGGCATTAATGCCGCATTGAAAGTGCAGGAAAAAGATCCTATGATTTTAAAGCGTGATGAGGCATATATTGGTGTATTAATTGATGATTTAATTACAAAAGGAACAGAAGAACCCTACAGAATGTTTACTTCTCGTGCCGAATACAGAACGCTTTTAAGACAAGACAATGCAGATGCAAGGCTTACACCAAAGAGTTTTGAAATTGGATTGGCTTCCGAAAAAAGAATGCGCAGAATGGAAGAAAAATTTGCCGCAAGTGATGCTATGGTTTCTTTCTTTAAAGAAACGAGTATTACCGTTGCCGAAACAAATCCTGTTTTAGAACAAAAGGGAAGCGCGCCAATTGTACAATCGGATAAGATGTTTAAAGTATTTTCAAGACCACAAATCGACTTAGAAGATTTTCTAAAATTTGAGAAAGTGGCTCAATATGTTGCCGATAATAATTTAGATCGAGAGGTTTTAGAACAAGCAGAAATACAAGTTAAATATTCGGGTTATATTGAAAAAGAAAGAAATAACGCCGACAAATTAACCCGCCTTGAGGACATGAAAATTCCGATAGATTTCGATTACAATAAAATCAAATCGATGTCTATTGAGGCCAAACAAAAGCTAAGTAAGATCAGACCAATCACTATTTCGCAAGCCTCTAGAATAAGCGGCGTATCGCCAAGCGACATTTCGGTATTATTAATTCACATGGGTAGATAATTTGTTCCACGTGAAACTACTTTGCAAACACCTATTAATAAAGAGAATTTAATGAATATTACAAACGCCAAACATTTTTTAAACGTAAAAGATTATTCGGTATCGCAAGAGACTTTTGAGTTGTTACATGATGAAGAGTTGGATATGTTAATTACGCATCCGCAACCTTCTTTAGAAAAACTTCCAAGTTATTATGAAAGCGTTGACTACATTTCACATACAGATGGAAACAAATCTTTGTTTGAAAAAATGTATCAATTTGTTAAATCAATAGCTTTAAAAAACAAATTAAAACTAATAAATTCTGAATCTGAAAAAGGTAAAATTTTAGATATTGGCGCTGGAGTTGGTGATTTTTTATCAGTTGCAAAAAAAGACGGATGGGAAGTTATTGGTATAGAACCTAGCGAAAAAGCAAAAACAATCGCCAAAAGAAAGGGAGTTCCTTTCGCAGAAAATCTATCCGAATTAGAAAGCAATTCTTTTGATATAATAACCATGTGGCATGTTTTAGAACATGTACCTAATTTAGAAAATCAGATAAAAGAATTGAAACGATTAATAAAACCATCCGGAACATTAATAATAGCTGTACCTAATTTTAATTCTTTTGACGCGAAATATTATGGTCATTTTTGGGCTGCCTATGATGTTCCAATTCACTTATGGCATTTTTCTAAAACAGCAATAAAGAAATTATTTGCAAAAGAAAATTTAGATTCAGTAAAAGTGCTTCCAATGAAGTTTGACAGCTTTTATGTGAGTTTACTGTCTGAAAAATATAAAACCGGAAAAATGAATTTTATTAAAGCATTTTTCATCGGAATAAAATCAAACTGGTACGGAAGTCGCAAAATGGAATATTCTTCCCATATTTATGTGATAAAAACAGCTAAAAACTAAAATTAAAAACAGATTTCAACCAAAACCAACAAAGCCATATATTTTCATAGCAAAAAGACAAAACGCTCTTAAATCGCTTTATTTAAAGTCAATTTTAATAGATAATAATTATTTAGTAAAAATAAGCAATAGTAAAATCCTATACTTTAAAATTAAGGTCATTTTGAAAACTTTTAAATTTTTACTATTTTATTTTTATACTTTTGGTAAATAGAAAATCAAACATATTTATAATGAAAAAAGTTATTTTAGGAATTGCAATTTTATTTGCAATGGGATCTTGTCAAAAATCGGTGGATGCTAAAGATTTTAAAACAGCATATGTTGACACTAATAAATTATTAGAAGAATCTACAGAAGCAAAAGATATAAAAGCAAAATACGAATCAATTGCTGAAGAGAAAGGATCCAGATTAAAAGTGGAAGTAGAAAAATTGGAAACTGAAAAAAATGCTTTTCAAGTAAATGCTCAAAAAAATGGGCAAGCTTGGGCGCAACAAAAATACTCAGAGTTACAACAAAGAGAGCAACAACTTCAATATACTCAACAAGCATTAGCACAACAAATTCAAGGACAACATGGTGTTGAGATGGATTCTGTCGTAGTGAAGTATAAAAAAATCTTTAAAGATTACGGAAAAGAAAAAGGCTACGACTATGTTTTTGGAACAGGAGAAGCTGCAACTGTTTTGTACGCAAAAGATCAATATGATATTACTAAGGAAATGATCAAATTGGTTAATGATAAATACACATCAGAAGCTAAGAAAGAAGATAAACCTGCTGCTAAAAAGTAATTATCCTATATAAATAAAAAAATCCAAGCCGACTAAGCTTGGATTTTTTTATTTATATAATATTTAAAAGAACTAACTTAATAAAAACACCCCCAATACAGCAGGAACAAAATAGATGGCAATTGTTTTTGCGCCTTCATAATCTTTCGCTAAACGCTGCCCAATAAGCATCATTAATAAGCTAACACAGGCAAAAACAGCGCCATAATAACCAAATTCTCTTCCTCCATTTATATAAAGCTGAATACAGCCAATTACCGAAAAAACAGCCGCAATTAGCTCCACTACAAGCAATAAGCCTGTTGCATAAGGAACGAAATTTTTCAATATAGTTTTTTCAAAATGAGGAATCATCCACGACATAGCTTCTTTCCAGTGAAAGATTTTTTCGTGGCAGGATATGATAAAAGTAATTGCTAAAAAAAGTAATATCAATAAGGAAGCCGTGTTGTTCATAGTATTATTTTTTATGAATTAGTCGAGTAAGTTTAATTGATAAATCGGTTAAAATTAGTTTAGCATTTCCGTTTCGTTCAATATGATAAGAAGCATCCGAAAGCTCTTTAAATATCTCCGAAATGTTATTTCCATTTACAAAGGGTGCAAAATTTTCTAATTTGAATTTTTCTACTGTAGGCTCCATATAAACTAGCGAATCTGCTTGATAATTTAGCAATAATGCCTGGCGAAACATATCGATACAATAGTTTAAAAATTTCTTTTGTGCCTCTCTTCCTAAACCAGCAATTTGTTCACTCCAAGAAATTAATTCCTGAATTGCAGCTGCATTTCCTTTGGCTTTAAATGCCGCACGAACCCAGTCTACAAACCATTTTTCAAATGGCAATTCTTCATTATCTTCTTTTAAAATGTGTAAGGCTTTGTTGTAATTTCCTTGTGCTTGATGCGCAATTTTATAAGCCTCTTTTTCATCAATATTTTCTTTAGAAATCAAGGCTTCTGTAATTACACTTTCGGGCAACCCATTAAAACGCAACACTTGGCAACGCGAACGAATGGTTTGAATAATATCTTCTTCGTTTTCTGAAATTAAAATAAAAACAGTCTTATCTGTAGGCTCTTCTAGTAGTTTTAATAATTTATTGGATGCGGCGATGTTCATTTTATCTGCCATCCAAATAATCATAATTTTATAACTTCCTTCAAGTGATTTTAGCGCTAGCGATTTTAAAATTTCTGCCGCATCATCTACACGAATTTCACCTTGCTTATTTTGTACGCCAAGCATTTTGTACCAATCAAACAAACCTCCGTAGGGATTTTCTAAAATAAACTGTCTCCAATCTTGAATGAAATCAATGCTTTTTGGTTTCGATTTTACATCTTCGGTTGAAACGGTAGGATAAATAAAATGTAAATCGGGATGTCCAAAATGATTGAATTTTAGGTTACAGGCTTCATTTTCACCAGCATTATCTGAACCCGTATTTTGGCAAACAATATATTGTGCATAGGCAATTGCCATAGCCAAAGTTCCAGTTCCTTCAGGCCCAATAAAAAGCTGCGCATGTGGAATTCTGCCTTGACTTGCACTGCGAATCAAGTGGTTTTTTATGTGTTCGTGACCTAAAATATCTGAAAAAAGCATAAGCAAAGATACTATAAAATGCACTAAATAAAAATCCAATCCAATTAAAACCCCAATCAATCCCAGCTAAAAAAACAAAATGCCTATATTTGCAAAACATAACTATTTAAATAAATTCTTCCCAATGAAAACGCTTCATGACTTTAATTTTAATTCCAAAAAAGCAATAATTCGAGTAGATTTCAATGTCCCATTAGATGAGAATTTCAAGGTAACCGATGCCAATCGAATTGAAGCTGCAAAGCCAACAATTGATAAAATTATTGCTGATGGCGGAAGTGTAATTTTAATGTCGCACTTAGGAAGACCAAAAGGGAAAGAAGAAAAATATTCATTAAAACATATCGTTTCAAAAGTATCTGAAGTATTAAATGTACCCGTACTTTTTGCATCAGATTGCCGAGGTGAAGTAGCTCAAAATGCTGCCAATAGTTTACAACCAGGGCAAGTATTAATGCTAGAAAACCTGCGTTTTTATGCTGAAGAAGAAGCGGGAGATGTTGCTTTTGCAAAAGAATTGGCTTCATTAGGAGACATCTATGTAAACGATGCATTTGGAACCGCTCACAGAGCCCATGCATCCACTACAATTATTGCGCAATTTTTCCCAAATAGCAAGTGCTTCGGAATGTTATTGGCGAAAGAAATAGACAGTTTAAATAGAGTATTGAACAACTCTGTTAAACCAGTAACTGCTGTTCTTGGGGGGTCTAAAGTTTCCTCAAAGATTACCGTAATTGAAAACATTTTAGACAAGGTAGACCACATGATTATTGGGGGAGGAATGACTTTTACATTCATCAAAGCATTGGGTGGAAAAATTGGAAATTCTATTTGTGAAGACGATAAATTAGATTTGGCAATTGAAATTTTGCATAAAGCGAAAGAAAAAAATGTGCATATTCATATCCCTGTGGATGTTGTTGCTGCAAATGCATTTTCAAATGATGCACAAACTCAAATTGTGGATGTAAGAGAAATTCCTGACGGATGGCAAGGACTGGACGCGGGTCCAAAATCATTAGATAATTTCAGAAAAGTAATTATGGAATCTAAAACGATACTTTGGAATGGACCTTTAGGGGTATTTGAAATGGAAAATTTTGCTAACGGAACCATTACACTGGGTAATTTCATTGCAGAATCTACCGCTAATGGGGCCTTTTCATTAGTAGGAGGAGGAGATTCGGTAGCGGCTGTGAAACAATTTAATTTAGAAGAAAAAATGAGCTATGTTTCTACTGGTGGTGGTGCAATGTTAGAAATGTTGGAAGGTAGAATATTACCAGGTATCCAAGCTATTTTAGATTAAACGAATTACTTTAACAATAATTAAACAGTTTAATTCGTTACATATCAGTAAGTTTGCTATTAATCAATATTAATCCCAAATCAATATTGAAAAAAACAACTATGAATATTAAACAAAACTTCACCGTTCTTTTACTAATTATTTCGACTGCTTTCTATGCTCAAGATAGTTTTAAATCGAAGGATTCAATTGTAAAAAAGCAGATTAAAATATCGTATTTAGATTCTATTAAATCCACTTTTGTTACTGATGAAATCGCAACTTGTATTGACAGTTTGTGGACCAAAGAACTTACTTCGCTTGATCTTTATGACGAAATGATTTCTGACATTAAAAATGTGAATGTAGATCAGAAAGTCGACTTTGAACTTCCAACAGAATTATTAAAAGAAAGATTAAAAAAATTAGACGAAAAATCCCCTTTTAATATTGAATACAACATTGGTTTAGAAAATGTAATTAAGTCCTTTTTAAAGAACAGAAGAAAATCCTTTGAAAGATTATTAGGCGTTTCTCAATTTTACTTCCCGCTTTTTGAAGAAGAATTAGCTAAAAACAACATTCCATTAGAAATTAAATATTTAGCTGTTGTTGAGTCTGCTTTAAACCCAAGAGCCGTTTCTAGAGTTGGAGCAACCGGATTGTGGCAATTTATGTACCAAACCGGAAAACAATACGGATTGAATATTGATTCGTATGTAGACGAAAGAAGCGAACCCTTGAAAGCAAGTCAAGCCGCTTCGGTATACATGAATAACATGTATAAAATTTTTGGTGACTGGGACTTAGTTTTGGCGGCTTATAATTCGGGTCCAGGAAATGTTGCCAAGGCAATTAGAAGATCTGGCGGGCAACAAAATTATTGGAATATTCGAAAAAATCTCCCAAAAGAAACCCAAGGATATTTGCCTGCTTTTCTAGCTACCATGTATATTTTTGAATACCATAAAGAACATGGAATTGTACCAAACAAAGCCGTTGCTAAATTTTTTGCAACGGATACAGTTGCCATTAAAAATCACATGACCTTCAAACAAATTTCAAATTTATTGGATGTTCCTGTGTCTCAAATTCAGTTTTTTAATCCTTCGTTTAAGAGAAATGAAATTCCGCACATAAGCGGACAAACCAACTTCCTTAGATTGCCTAAAGATAAAATTGCCATTTTCACATCTAACGAAGATAAGATTTATGCTTTTGTTAAACACGAGCAAAATAACAGAGAACGCCCTTATGAAAGTATTGCCGTTAGTAAACCTAAAGACACCACAAATACTATTTCGAACGCGCCAAATGACCTAGTGAATAAAACAAAATTTCATAAGGTACAACGAGGTGAAAACTTAACGGAGATTGCAGAGCAATACCATGTTTCTGTGGCGGATTTAAAAAAATGGAATTATCTTAAACGCAATAAAGCTCCAAGAGGCAGAACCTTAAAAATTAAATTGACTGAATCAATTGCAACTAATGATGTAAATGAATCGGGCGCAAGTTCAAAAACCCCGGTAATTGCTTCTGTTGAGCCTAAAATTGAAAAAGAAACTAAGTTAGAAAAAGTAATTTCTACTAAAGAGGTTACTAAAATTCATAAAGTAAAAAAAGGAGATAATTTAACCGAAATCGCTAATAAATATGGTGTTACTCTTGCGGAGATTAAAAAGTGGAACCAACTAAAAAACAACAATATTGCGCTTGGTGAATCCATTAAAATCATCAAATTTGAAAAAGTAACAACTTGGTTAAAAAAAGAAACCAAACAGCCTATAGTTGAACCTAAAGATGCAATTGTAGAAGCTGATCCTAAAACAAATAAAACGGAGAATAATGATGTTGAAAAAAGCAATGTAAATTATTATGTAGTTGCAAAAGGCGACTATTTATTTTCTATTGCAAAAAAACACAACATTAGTGTGGCAAAATTAAAAGAATGGAATGCCATTATTGACAATAATGTAAAAGTAGGAACACAATTAATCATTTCTGAAGCCGAAACGAAACCAGAGGAATCAAAACCAAAAACAGAATTCAAAAACATTGAGCACATTGTAGAAAAAGGAGAATATTTAGGCACTATTGCTAGAAAATATAAAGCCTCAATTAATGATTTGTTGGAATGGAATTCCTTATCGGACAGCAATATTAAACTTGGAGACAAATTAATTGTTGGCAAAGAAGAAGTGATTAGCGCCTCAGCCAAATCTGCTCTAGCATCAAACAATAAAGAGAACAAATCAAAAGAGATTTTATACAAAGTAAGAAAAGGAGACACTCTTTTAAAAATTACTCAAAAATTTCCTGGGGTTACCATTTCAGACATTAAGAAATGGAACAATATTAAAGGCGAAAGCTTAAAACCAGGTATGAAATTAAAAATAAACGGATAATACAAAAATCTTCTATAAATTTGGGCTTTAATTCGTTTTATGATTAAAGCCCATTTTTTATTTTTATTTCTAGCAACGCTTTTCATTTCTTGTAAAAACAGAGAAGTAAAACCAGTTAATGCATTATCTGCATCTGTTAACGAGGTTTCGGTTCTTATTGACGATCAATTATGGAACGGCGAAGTGGGCGACAGCATTAGAAATAAATTTGCTTCCCCGGTAATTGGTCTTCCTCAAGAAGAACCCGTTTTTACTTTGAAGCAATACCCTGTTAAATTGCTGGAGGGGTTTATGACTAATAGCAGAAATATTATTTTAGTCAAAAAAGAATCTAAAAGTCAATTCCGAATAGAAAATAACGAATACACCAACCCTCAAGTGGTAGTTCATATTTCTGGATCTTCTGTTTTACAAATATTAGACACAATTCAGAGCAACGATTCTTTGATAATTAAAAGGATAAAAGATTCTGAAATTACTGTTTTTCAAGAAAAAATTAAGCGCGATTCTTTGTTGGATATTTCCAAAATTAAAAAGAAATTTAACATCCAACTTAATGTTCCAAATAAGTATAAATTAGTTGCAAGCGGAAGAAAATTTATTTGGTTAAAAAAGGAAATCACCAGCGGAAATTTAAGCTTGATTTTTTACCAAATTCCATTTAGCAGCATTAAAGACAATTCATCAACCGTAAAACGAATTACTAAAATTAGAGATTCTATAGGTAGAATATATATTCACGGCGCCGTTCCAAGGACTAGAATGGTAACAGAAACTGCTTTTCCCCCGTTTCTTTCTAAAACAAAAATATTTAACAAACCCACTTTTGAAACCAAAGGCAATTGGGAATTGCTAAATGATTTCATGAATGGGCCATTTATAAATTATGCCATTTTAGATCAGACTAACGATAGAATATTAGTAATTGAAGGATTTTGTTATGCGCCATCCAAACAAAAGAGAGACTTAATGTTTGAATTGGAGTCTATTATTAAATCAGTACAGTTTTTAAAAAAGAAATAAAAAAGCAAATGCAGGACTCAATAAAATGGAAAATAAAGCGATTTAACGAGCTTTCTCTTCAAGAACTATATTCTGTGCTAAAACTCCGCTCACATGTCTTTGTAGTGGAGCAAAATTGCGTTTATCAAGATGTTGATGGTAAAGATGAAAAGGCAATTCATTTATTTGGTGAATTTGAAAACCAAATTGTGGCTTGTGCGCGCTTATTTAATTCGGGAGATTATTTTGAAAATGCATCCATCGGAAGAGTTGTTGTGCATCCAGAACTTCGAAATAAAAAATGGGGTCATGAATTAATGCAAAATGCCATTGCCGGAATTAAAACATATTACAACCAAGAAAAAATTACGATTTCGGCACAGTTATATCTAAAAAACTATTATGAAAGCCACGGTTTTGTCCAAACAAGCGAAATGTATTTAGAAGATGATATTCCGCATATCGAAATGAAACGCGGATAATTAGATTTTGGTGATTACCAATTCCACGCGTCTATCGTATTCGGGTTCTTTTCCAAGCGGCACTTTATTGCCATAACCTTTGTAAGTCATTCGATTTTTTGG
>CAMCBB010000012.1 GCA_945872875.1 Flavobacterium psychrophilum | reverse complement strand
CATTTTTGGAAACACAGCAGCCTCAATTTTCGCCAATAAAAATCTACCATGATTTTAAACAAATAACCAAAGCAGGTTTGGCAATTAGCGTTGTTTTCTCTTCTATAGCAGGATATTTATTAGGGTTTGATGAGGAACATCCATTTAGTTGGTTTACTCTTTTAATACTAATAGTGGGAGGTTATTGTATGGTTGGCGCTTCCAATGCTTACAATCAAGTAATTGAAAAAGATTTGGATGTCTTAATGGATCGAACCAAAAACAGACCCGTTCCTGCAGGAAGAATGACTCCAAATATGGCTTTATTTATTGCCAGTTTATTGACTATTATCGGAATTGTATTATTGTATTTTATTAATCCAAAAACAGCAATGTTTGGTGCAATTTCAATTTTCTTATATACTAGTGTTTATACTCCTTTAAAAACGGTTACACCACTTTCGGTTTTTGTTGGAGCTTTTCCAGGAGCAATTCCTTTTATGCTGGGTTGGGTTGCTGCTACAAATCAATTTGGCATAGAAGCCGGAACTTTATTTTTAATCCAGTTTTTTTGGCAGTTTCCGCATTTTTGGGCTATTGGATGGTTTTTATTTGAAGATTATGAAAAAGCAGGATTTTTCATGTTGCCTACCGGAAAAAAAGATACTAAAACGGCCACACAAATTATTCTGTATACTTTGTGGTTAATATTAACTTCTTTAATTCCATATTTAGGTTACACAGGTAAATTACAAATCAGTTTACCTGCTGCAATTTTAGTATTTCTTGCTGGGATATGGATGTTGATATACGCAGTTAAATTATATCAAACAAGAACGCCAAAGGCGGCAAGAATCTTAATGTTGGTTAGTGTTTCTTATTTAACCTTATTACAAATTATATATATAGTTGATAAATTTTTAAGATAAAAAATTATGATGACACCTGAAGAACATAAACAGCGAACGGCAAGATCATACAAGCTCTTATTGGTTTTTGCAATGATAAGTATGACCATGATGTTTGCGGGATTAACAAGCGCATTAGTTGTTAGTAAATCGAGACCAGATTGGATGAAAGATTTTCAATTACCGAGTTCCTTTTTTGTTAGCTTGGGAATAATTATTTTATGTAGTATTGCCATGCATTTTGCAAAAAGTGCAATTAAAAAAGACAACAGAGCGCTTACAACCAAATTGCTTTTGGCTACTTTAGCTCTAGGATCGGCGTTTGTATATTTTCAATTTCAAGGGTTTACACAATTGTTTGAAAACCATTTATATCCTGTTGGAGGTTCTGGTTCAATAACCATTTCCTTTTTGTATGTATTAGTATATGTGCACCTTGCACACCTTGCCGGAGGAATAATTTCACAATTAATTATAATTTATAATCATTTTAAACAAAAGTACAATTCGTCCCAATTTCTTGGTATTGAGCTAGGTGCAATGTATTGGCACTTTCTTGATTTCTTGTGGGTCTATTTATTTTTGTTTTTATATTTCTTTAAATAAGAAAAAAATGTAAATTTGGAAACTTTTTAACAACAACTTTTTTATGGGATCGAAAGGTACTGCTACAACTACTGTAGGAAAAACTTGGGATGGCGGAAATGAGCCATTAGGAGCAAGTTACGGAAAATTAATGATGTGGTTTTTCATCGTTTCAGATGCATTAACTTTTTCTGGTTTTTTGGCTGCTTACGGTTTTTCAAGATTTAAATTTATCGAAACATGGCCATTAGCCGATGAGGTGTTTACACACTTTCCATTTGCACATGGTGTTTCTATGCCAATGTACTATGTGGCGTTAATGACTTTTATTTTAATTGGTTCTTCTGTAACTATGGTTTTAGCTGTAGATGCAGGTCACCACATGAAACAAAGCAAAGTAGCATTTTACATGTTCTTGACTATCATAGGAGGTCTTATCTTCGTTGGCTCTCAAGCATGGGAATGGAAAAACTTTATTAAAGGTGAATATGGTGCGGTAGAATCAAAAGGAGGAAGTTTATTACAATTTGTAGACGCAACAGGAAAAAGAGTAGCATTAGAAGAATTTGCAGATACTAGTATTCCTAAAGAAAGAGAGCAACTTACTCGTAGCAAAGGAAAATGGTTTATGGAAGAAAGTTCAATACCAACTTATTCTTTAGAGCAAGTTCAAGCAGGTTTTAAATCGCATCCTGATTTATTAGTTAGAATTGAAACTATTAACTCTCCAGAAACTATAGCTACTACTAAAGGAGTTAATGAAAATCCAGCTTTGAATTCTCCAAAACATAAAATTATCTTATCAAGAGCAGAATCTGAAAAAAGATTAGCAGATGGAATAATTGTTATCGAAGGAGCGAACTTACATAGAAACGAATACGGAAGTAAATTATTTGCTGATTTCTTCTTCTTTATTACAGGTTTTCACGGTTTTCACGTATTCTCTGGAGTTATTATCAATATCATCATTTTCATTAATGTTCTTATAGGAACTTATGAAAAAAGAAGAACCTATGAAATGGTTGAAAAAGTTGGACTTTACTGGCATTTTGTCGATTTAGTTTGGGTTTTCGTATTTACATTCTTCTATTTAGTTTAATATCTTAGAAATTATATATTATGTCACACGAGCACGTTTCTAATACAAAAAGAATTTGGTTGGTTTTTGGAATTTTATCTGTTGTAACAACAGTAGAGGTTTTCCTTGGGATAATTAAACCAGAATCACTTCACATGACCAATTTTATTGGCATGAATTTACTTAATTGGATCTTCATTATACTTACTATTTTTAAAGCTTATTACATCGTTTGGGCCTTCATGCACATGGAAGGTGAAACTACTATCTTAAGAAGGTCTGTAGTTTGGACTGTAATTTTCTTAATTTTATATTTAACTTTTATATTGTTAACCGAAGGAAATTATGTCTTCGGAGTGTTTAAAGACGCCACAATTAAATGGAATTTTTAATACTATATTAATTCAAAAAAAAGGTACGCATTGCGTACCTTTTTTTTATTTTTGTATCAACCAAAATTTATAATTCTAATGAAAAAGAATTTAGTGCTTTTCGTTCTGTTTATTCTTCCTATAGTTGCCTATCTTTTTTTTGCTTCGGGCATTAATAGTTTTGCAAAGTTGCCAACAATAACTACAAATATTCCAGAAATAAATTCTTGGAAAACATTAGATGATAAGCCGGTCAATTTAAAAGGAAAAATTACAGTTTTAGGATTTATTGGTCAAGATGTGTTGCAGCATAAAGGCAATGTTTTTAATTTATATGAAAAAATATTTGATAGAAATAAAAATTTTAAAGATTTTCAAATGGTAATGATAATGCCAGATGGAACTCAAAATCAAGTAAAAGAATTACAAAAAATATTAGTTTCACTTGGAACTCAATCGGGATGGAATTTTGTTTTTGGCACTCCAGATGAAATTTTAGGGTATTATAATTCACTAAAATTGGTTGGCAAATTAGATGCTAAATTAGGAACGCCAAATGTATTTATTATAGATAAAAATAGAAACCTTCGCGGCAGAAAAGGTCAAGATAAAAAAGGGAAAGTTGAATATAAAGAAGGATATAATACTAAGTTTGTTTCAGAGCTTTATAATCAAATGATAGACGATGTAAAAATTATATTAGCTGAATACCGTTTGGCTTTAAAGAAAAATCACAACGCAACCAAACAATTACTTTCCAATGAAAAATAAATCCTATATCGGAATTTCTTTAATTATTTTAATATTCGGAATTATATTTATTCCACGAATAGTAAATAGAATAAAAAATGGTGGATTAGTACAAAATGATAGAATGAGTCTTTCTAATGAAATGATCAAAGAAGATGCATTATATAAAGTAGGACCCGCTCCAGCATTTGAATTAACTAATCAAAACAACATCAAAATTTCAAATAAAAATTATGCCGGTAAAGTATATGTATTAGAATTTTTCTTTTCAACTTGCCCTTCTATTTGTCCTATTATGAATAAGAATATGGTGGAAATAGATAAGATGTTTTCTAAAGATAAAAACTTTGCTATTGCTTCCATTACAATTAATCCTGAAAACGATACTCCAGAGGTTTTAAAGGAACACGTTAAGAAACTAGGAGTTACTTCAGAAAATTGGCATTTTCTTACCGGAGATAAAGATTATATTTTTAATTTAGCCAACAAAGGTTTTAACCTTTATGTTGGTGAGAACAATAAAGCTTTGGGAAATTTTGAGCATTCTGGACTTTTTGCACTTATTGACAAAGAAGGAAACATCAGATGTAGAAAAGACAAACAAGGCAACCCAATTTTATATTATGACGGTTTAGAACAAACCGGTGTTGATGCCATAAAAGAAGATATTAATTTATTATTAAACGAATAACATGGAAAATTCTAACTTAGAAAAGAAATTCAAAACACCAATTATTTTAGTTTCAATTATCATTCCGGTTGCGGTTGTATTGCTTTTTAGTATCCGATTAAAAGACTTCGGAATTAATGTAGCGCCACTTTCTTTTTTACCTCCAATTTATGCCACTATAAATGGAATCACTGCCGCATTATTAGTTTCTGCAGTAGTAGCAATTAAAAAGGGAAATCGAGCAATTCATGAAAAATTAATGACTACGGCAATCGTTTGTTCGGTAGTTTTTTTACTCATGTATGTTGCCTATCATATGACTGCAGATCCAACTAAATTTGGTGGGGAAGGCGCAATAAAATATGTGTATTTTTTTCTTTTATTAACTCATATTGCCTTATCAGTTACCATAATTCCTTTAGTTTTATTTACTTATGTAAAAGCATTAGCTGGGCAATTTGATAATCATAAAAAATTAGCAAAAATTACATTTCCACTTTGGCTATATGTTGCCGTTACAGGGGTTATAGTTTATCTTATGATTGCACCTTATTATGCAAACTAAAATTAGTTTTTGGAAGTTGGAAGTTGGAAGTAATACTTTTTTCTCAAATGGTATTATCTATTTTCTACTTTCTTTTTTCTATTCATTCAATACCCAAGCCCAATGTGCTATGTGTCGTGCCTCGCTAGAAAGCGAAGGAAGTACCGCTAAGGCCGAAGCAATAAATGATGGAATTGTTTACCTGATGGTGATACCTTATGTGCTAGTAGCAGTGGTTGGAGTTATTGTATATAGAATGTATACCAAGAAAAAGGAATCCTAAAATTATTCCATCCCTTCAATTTTTATATTCATTTTTCCAGATGTGGTTATAAATGCAATTATGGCATTATTTGTAAGTTCTACTTTTTCAAATTCAAAATCATTCAAAGTTCCATTTACAAATACCCCTTTCATTGGCGAATAATTGCTTAAATAAGGCAATAAATTCTTTTTCCCTTCTTCAAGGTTTTCCTTGATGGAATATTTACAATTTTCTTGAATTTTCTTCAAAATAATTCCTTGCAATAACCAATTTGCAGTTTTAGTAAGAAGCCCTTTTGTGTTTAATACATAATCCATTTGGTCAAAATAGATTTCCTTAGTAGTAGTGTTGTAGTTAGGAATTCCGCTTAAATAAATGGCGCCATTTAAACTGCCAGTCATTTCAAGAGCAATAATCATGCGACCATCTTTTGCCCATAAATCTACTTTTTGAATCACAATTTTTCTTTTGCCAGAAGCAAATTCTTTTCCCTGAAAGTTTTTTGTTATTATTCGCGATGCACTCTCATAAGTAGAAACAGCAGCTACAGTTGCCGTTGTTTTATCAGCTATTTTATCGGCCGATTTAAAAAGGATTGCGTCTTTATTAAAAGCAATATTTGGTTTTTGACCAATCATGGTTTGCATGGTGCACTTTAGTCCTAAGTCCATTGAGATTTTGTTTTTTGATACCAACGCATCGGTTACATTAACCTCGATTGGATTTAATTTAAACCAAGTTTCATATTGCGAATTTACTTCAAATGGTGCGCTAATAGTTTTTATTACATTTAGAACATAGGGTTTAAAGTCGCACGAAGCTTCAATTGCTTCATCAATTTTTTTAGCCATTTTTGATTTAAATATGGATAAAGTTGGATTGATAATATAAGTGATTGGTACTTTCTTTCCCGCTACCAAAATGGTTGGACTTTCAGTCCAATTATAGTCTTTTATTTTTGAGTCGGTACTCATTTTCCAATTTGATAATTTTACAGTACTTGACAAAGTTATGGTCCCATTTAGTTCTATTTCTTTGGTATCATTCAGCCCCATAAAATCGGTGCCGTACTTTAATTTTGTCCATATTTTTAAAGGAAGCACAGTTTCAACTTTACCCTCTTTATCAATTAATTTAATGGGTGCAGTCTTCCAAATTTTCATTTCTGTTTTATCATCTTCAAGATTAGTATCCTCATAGATTAATCCGTTCAATGATTTATTTAATTGATTTTCAATTTCATTTAATGAAATTTCTAAGGGCATGCTAACAAAAGAAGTCGTGTTGTTGTAGGCAATTTTAGTATTTACAGAAGGCTCTGGTTTTAATGCTTCAATTTTACTAGTTGTTGAACAACCTATTAGTAATAAGGGTAGTGTGTAGGCGAATAGTGAGGCAATAATATTTTTCATCTAATACTAAATTTTTTTCTTAATTTATGTAACAAAAATACTAAATAATCGTCAGATAAAGGAGTAATTAGTGAGAGGTATTCATAATAAAGAATTAAATTTGCATTAGGTTTTCACTATTGAAAATAGGAATATGAAAAAAGTATCGGTTAAATTGATTTTACTGTTTATGTGTTTTGTAGGGTTTTCTACAATAGCACAAAACAAAAAATGGACTTTACGGGAATGTGTTGATTATGCTATTAAAAATAACATTTCAATTAAGCAATCCGAATTAGATTTGGAAACTACAGCTATTGGAAAAAATACGGCAATTGGAAGTTTTTTACCTAATTTAAATGCCAATGCTTCCCATTCTTGGAATATTGGTTTGAACCAAAATATAACAACGGGTTTGTTAGAAAATCAAACCACTCAATTTACTTCTGCTGGATTGAATTCTAATATTACCATTTATAATGGTTTGCAAAACCAAAACAGATTACGAAAAGCAAATCTTTCGATTATTGCGGCTCAATATCAGGTTGCAAAAATGAAAGATGATATTTCTTTGAATGTTGCAAATGCTTTTTTACAAATATTATTTAATAAAGAAAATCTAAAAGTTCAAAAAGAGCAACTAGCAAACGATGAAAAGCAACAAATAAGAAGTGAGGAATTGGTTGCTGCAGGAGTTGTTGCAAGAGGGGATTTATTAGATGTGAAAGCAACCGTTGCTCTAGACAAACAAAAAGTAATCGCAGCCGAAAACAGTTTATTTTTATCAAATTTAAGTTTGGCACAATTACTTCAAATTGAAGATTTTCAAACATTTGAAATTGCTGAGGAAGATTATCCAGCAACATCAAGCCCAACCATGTTAGAAAAACCAGAAAATATTGTTGCAAAAGCTAAACAAGATAGAGTCGAACTTAAAATTGCAAAGGCAAATTTAGAGCTTGCTCAAAAAGATGTAAAAATTGCCAAAGGGGCTTTTCAACCAAGTTTAACGGGGTTTTATAGTTTTAGTTCTAGAGTTAGTTATGCTGATAGAGTTATAGGTTTTAATGCAAATGGCACACCTATTTTAACTGGTCCACTTTCTTTTATGGATCAAATCAGTAACAATAAAGGACATAATTTTGGAGTTCAATTGAATATTCCAATATTAAATGGATTCTCTGCAAAAAATAATTTAGATCGATTTAAAGTAGAGTTAGAACGATCTAAAATTAATGAGAAACAAGTTGTTTTAGATTTAGAGCGAAATGTTTATACTGCAATTACTAATGCAAAATCGGCGCTTAATTCCTACGAGTCTGCAATTGCAGCATTTGATTCTAGAAATGAAGCATATGTTTATGCTAAAGAAAAATATGCAGTTGGCTTGATGAATAGTTTTGATTTTGCACAATCTCAAACACTATACACCAATGCCCAATCGGAAGTATTGAGAACAAAATACGATTACATTTTTAAAGTTAAAGTAGTAGAATTTTATTTCGGAATCCCTATCATAGAAAAATAATAGATCATGTCAAAAAAGAAAATTTACATTATTATTGGAGTATTTGTTGCATTAATTGTTGTTTTAATAGCGCTATCTAAAGCTGGAGTTATTGGAAATAAGGATAATTCAATTGAAGTTGATACTGCTAAGGCAAATGAAATAACAATTGTAGAAACCGTTTCTGCAACAGGAAAAATTCAACCAGAAATAGAAGTTAAAATATCTTCTCAAGTTTCAGGCGAAATTATTGATTTACCTATTAAAGAAGGTCAAATTGTAAAAAAAGGTGACTTATTGGTTAGAATAAACCCTGATTTATACACTTCTGGTTTGAACCGATCTATCTCTAATTATTCAGGAACTAAATCTGGATTAAACCAAGCTGATGCTTCTTTCAAAGAAGCTCAAGCAAGTTACCAAAGAAATAAAACACTTTATGAAAAAGGCATTATTTCTAAATCAGAGTGGGAAAGAGCAATTGCTTCATTTGAAGTTGCTAAAGCCAATAAACAAACGGCCTATTTTAATGTACAAAGTGCCTCTGCATCTGTAAAAGAAGCTAAAGATAACTTAGGTAGAACTACAATTTATTCTCCAAATGACGGAACTATTTCTAAGCTAAGCGTAGAATTAGGAGAGCGTATCTTAGGAACGCAACAAATGGCTGGAACCGAATTGCTTCGCGTTGCTAACCTTAACAACATGGAAGTTGAAGTAGATGTAAACGAAAACGACATCGTTAAAATAAATATTGGTGACGAGACTAAAATTCAAGTAGACGCCTATTTGAAAAAAGAATTTAAAGGAGTGGTAACCAGTATTTCAAATTCTGCAAGCTCGGCTACAACTGCTGATCAAGTAACAAATTTTAAAGTAAAAGTTAGAATTCTAAAAGAATCGTATCAAGATTTAATTGAAGGAAAGCCAGCTACCTATTCACCATTTAGACCGGGAATGACAGCAACTGTAGACATCATTACTAAGAGAAAAGAAAATGTTATTGGTATTCCAATTAGTTCTGTTGTGATTAAATCGGATACAACTGCTACTCCAAAAATTGAAGTGTCAGAATCTGGGGATAAAGTAAAAACTAAAAGTGATAAAAAACTAGAATGTGTTTTTGTAAAAGTTGGAGATAAAGCCAAAATTAGAATAGTAAAAACCGGAATTCAAGATGATACCAATATTGAAATAATCTCTGGTTTGAAAAAAGGTGATGAAGTAATTACGGGTCCATTTGTTACTGTTTCAAAAGATTTAAATTCTGGGGATAAAGTAAAATTAGCAACAACAAAAGATAAGGATAAACCCAAAAAATAATCTTTTGAACTAACGATGCATTATATTCTTAATATTGAAACGGCTACAAAAAACTGTTCGGTTTCTATTGCTGCAAATGGTAAAACATTAGTTTGTAAAGAAATATCAGAGCTTGGTTATTCACATGCCGAAAAACTGCATTTATTTATTCAGGATGTAATTCAGGAAGCTGCAATTTCATTTTCACAATTAAGCGCAATTGCCGTTAGTCAAGGTCCTGGTTCTTATACCGGTTTGCGAATAGGTGTTTCTGCAGCAAAAGGATTGAGTTATGCTTTGCAAATCCCATTAATTGCTGTAGATACATTATTGGCGTTGGCACATCAAGTTTTAAAAAAAGACGGATTGATTGTGCCGATGATTGATGCACGAAGAATGGAAGTTTACAGCGCTATTTTTGATTTTAATAAACAAAAAATCAGAGAAGTTCAAGCAGAAATTATTTCAGAAGATAGTTTTGCTGCAATTTCTGAAAAGATTTATTTCATTGGAGATAGTAATGAAAAAGTACAATCGGTGTTGACAAAATCAAATTTTGTTTTTTTGGATGCTATTCAATATCCATCTGCTAAAGAAATGAGTAGTATTTCATATCAAAAATATTTAGAAAAAGACTTTGTAGATGTGGCTTATTTTGAACCCTACTATTTGAAAGACTTTTTATTTGCTAAATAATTACTTAGAAAGTTCTCTACTTAATGGCTTAGTTGCAATTCCTTTTTCTTCAAAAGCAGACTTGCAGTTTTCTAAAATATCAGAAGAAACCACTCCAAAATCTTCGTTTTTTATCCAAGGTCTAATTGCCAAATGAACAGCAGAATCGGTTAAATCTTTGACTAAAACTATTGGTTCAGGAGACTTTAATATTTTATCATGATTCTGTATAACCTGCAAAACAGTTTCTTTAGCTAATTTAATATCGGAATCATATGAAAGTGAAAACACTAAATCCAATCTTCGTATTCCAGAAATCGAATAATTGGTAATTATTCCGTTTGATAAATTGGCATTTGGTATAAAAATAGTTTGGTTGTTTGCAGTTAGTAATTTGGTTACAAAAATTTGTATTTCGGTAACTGTGCCAATTACTCCTTGCGCTTCAATAGTGTCCCCAACTCTAAATGGCTTGAATAATATAATTAACATTCCACCAGCAAAATTTGAAAGAGATCCTTGTAAAGACAATCCCACGGCCAAACCGGCAGCTCCAAGAATTGCTACAAAAGAAGAAGTTTCGATTCCTAATTTGGATATGAAGGTTACAAATAGTAAAACGCGCAAAACCCAAATTAATATATCAGCTAAAAATTTAGATAAGGTAGGATCTAAATTTCTTTTTATCATTATTTTCTTTGCCAATCTATTAATAAAACGAATAGCATATAATCCAACAATTAAGATTACTAAAGCAGAAATTAATTTAGGTGAATACTCTAAAAGTGCTTTCATAAAGCCTTCCGAATAATTTTTTATGGCATTGGTGTAAAGAAGTTTTCCCATAGTTAATTGACAAATAGTTGTATTTGATTTCTATTTTGCAAAGATAGTTATTTTGTAAATTTATTTTAGTAAATCAACTTTTGCTGAATTAGTTTTATCCATGGTAAACTCTTGATGCAACAATAAACCCTTCTTTAATTTCCAATACTTCGGCTACCAACATGTTATCTTCTTGGTCTACTATTCTTATGTATTCCATAAAAACTCTATCAGAATTCGCAGTTAATGAAGTTACTTTGTAATGAAGTGAGGGCAATCTCTCAAAAGCATCTCTCCACCATTCTCTTAAAGCCTCTTTACCTGTAACTAGGCCTTTAGTTTCAGGAAGTCTAATTTTAAGTTTCGGGCTATAATGTTTGGCTTCATCATCATATAACGAAATTAATTTTTCCAAATTATGTGAATTAAATGCTTCAAACCAAGCATGTGCAATGGATAAGTTTTTTTGTATTACCATATTCAAAAAACCACGCTTTAGCGTGGTTACATATTTTTGATGTTAATTATTTCTTGTTCTGTAAGTGCTCTCCAATTTCCTCTTGGTAGATTTTTCTTTGTTAATCCAGCAAATGCAACGCGGTCAACTTTAATGACGGTATATTTGAAATTCTCAAAAATTGCTCTCACCACTTTTACATTTGGGGTTCGTAATTTTATACCAATTTCATTTTTAGCTTCATTTTCAATATAACTAATTTCGTCTACATACAATCGGTGGCCGTCTAAAGTTACACCTGATTGTATTTTTTCTAAATCTTCAAATTTTAAGTTTTTATCTAAAGTAACTTGGTAAATTTTGGCAGATTTTTGATTCGGTAAACTAAATTTTCTAATAATATCGGTATCATTTGTAAATAATAATAAACCAGTCGTGTTTTTATCCATTCTTCCTATTGGAGAAAGTGAAGCTATTGAAGCTCCTTTTATTAATTCGGAAACATTTCTATGTTCAACTTCTTCAACCGATGTTGTGAAGTTTTTTGGTTTATTTAATAAAATATATTCTTTTTTTTCAGGTGTTAAAACGGCTCCATCAAAGTTTACCACATCGCCAGGCTTAACTTTGTACCCCATTTCTGTTACGGCTACACCATTTACTTTTACATTCCCCGATTGAATATATATATCTGCATCTCTTCTTGAGCAAGCCCCAGAATTGGAAATGTATTTATTTAATCGGATTTCGTCTGATTTTATTGGCTTTGGAATATTTGGAGAATCTTTTTTAACGACCGGCTTTCTGTTTTGAGCTCTTTTTGGCATTGCCGGCTTTGAACTTGAACCCGATTTTTTTCTTTCGGAGTTCGGTTTACTTGAGCTTGGTCGTTTTTTATTGGAATTATTCATGCTGAATTATTTTTGCAAAGATACTCTTTTTGAGCGTAACTATTAGTAATAATATATGGCAGAATACTCTAGAAATCTTGAGCAATAATGGGGTATTTGTTTTCCAATATTTCTTTAAGTACTTCCGGATTTGTATTTGTGTAAAACAAGTTTTTGCTTAGATGAGTATTTTCATTCATGCCAACCACTTCTTCAAGAACTTTTTTTGTTTGTCTTGCAACAGCTTCACCAGAATCTATAATAGTAATTTTTTTTGGAATAATTTTTTTAATCTGCGGAATTAAATAGGGGTAATGACTGCATCCAAGTACCAAGTAATCAATATTGGATTGAACCATTGGATTAAGATATTTTAGTAATAATTCTTGCAGTTCGTCTGAATCTATTTTACCTCCTTCAATTAATTCAACCAATCCAAATCCTATTTGTTCAATGATTTGTATTTCTTGAAATTGCTCTACATTTTTATAAAACAATTCGCTATTAAGAGTTCCTTTAGTAGCAAGTATGCCAATTTTTTGTGTTTTCGAATGTAATGCTGCTGGCTTAATTGCTGGCTCAATCCCAATAAATGGGACATTGTATTTAGCTCGAAGTTCCTTAATTGCGTTGGTAGTTGCGGTGTTGCAGGCAACTACTATAAGTTTGCAATTTTGATTTAAAAGAAATTCGGTATTTTTAAAGCTAAGTTCAATAATTTCTTCTTTCGATTTTTGTCCGTAAGGCGCATTCTTACTGTCTGCAAGATAAATGGTGTCTTCGTTTGGAAGTAATTGATGAATTTCCTTCCATATAGAAGTGCCACCAATTCCTGAATCAAAAAGTCCTATTGGATTTTTATTTACCATAAAACAAATGTAAAAAAAAACTGCTCAATTAAAGGAGCAGTTTTGGTTTTTTATAAAGTTAAGATATTAAAATCCTAAGTCTTTTTTAATGTCAGCAGTTAAGTCTGGACCATCAGCTAATAAAAGATCTGATGCATTAATTACATATTGATAACCTTTTACTTTACCAACTTTTTGAATTGAAGCTTTTACTTTATCTGTAATAGGTTTCATTAAGTCAGATTCTTTCTTTTGTAAATCTTTTTGAGCAGTTTCTTGATAATCACTAATTCTTTTAGCCATATCTTGAACCTCTTGTTGACGTGTTTGGTTTACAGCATCAGTAACTGTGCTAGCCTCTGCATCGTATTTTTTTAATTTACCTTGGTATTCTTCAACCATTGTTTTATACTCTGCAGTATATGTATCACTTAATTTTTTTAATTGATTTTGAGCGTCTAATACCGCTGGCATTTTTGACATTAATTCATTTACATCTACATGAGCAGTTTTAGCTTGTGCGTTAACGGTTTGAAATCCAACTAAAGCTATTGCAGCTATCATAAGGGTTTTAATTTTTTTCATCATTTTTTGTTTTATTATTGTTTTATTTATTAGGGTTTTTTGTTTTTTGCTTCTTCTTTTGCTTTTTTGGCTGCTTCTCTATCAGCAATTATTTTTAATCTTCTTTCTTCAGCAACTTTTTTTCTTTCTTCAAGTGCTTTTTTTCTTTCTTCTAATGTTTTTTTCTTCGCTTCTTCTGCAGCAGCTTTTTTATCTACAACCTCTGTATTTAATGGTTTAGAATTTTCTTTTGGATCATCTGCAGAATTCTTAGCAGAAACTGTGCCATTTCTTTTAGCTGCAGCTTCTTCTTGTTGTTGTTTTCTTTTAGCTTCTGCAGCTGCTCTCTTTTCTTCTGCAGCAAGTTTTTTATCTTCAACCATTTTTAAACGAGCCGCTTTTCTTTCCTCGGCAAGTCTTTGTTTTTCTGACATTTCAGGGTTATCATCCAACAAATCTTGTTTTCTTTGATTTTCTTCTTCAAGTTTTTGTTGCTTTTTAGTCATTTGTTCCCTTTTTTCTGATCGGGTTAATGATTGAATCACGCGTTCGCTAAGATCATGTTTATTTGCTGCAAATAGCATAGTTAAATTGGACGATTTGTCAAAAATATAGTCATATTTTCTAGCTTCTGCTAAATCCTGAACAGCATTAAATACTTGATCTTGAATTGGTTTTATAAGCATTGCTTTTTGAACAATTAATTCGCCATTTGGACCAAACTTTTTTTGTTGATATTCAGACATTTCATTTTCTTGAAATGCAATTTCTGCTTCTCTTTCTTCAATTAATTCCTTGGTCAATAAAACTTTTTCAGTTTTTAAAGCTTCTTTAAGTTTAGCAATATCACTTTTCTTGGCTTCAATTTCTTGTTTCCATTTCTCAGCTTTTTGCTCTAATTGGTTTTTTGCTTCGGCATAACTTGAAGTTTTTTCAAGTATATATTCCATATCAATATAACCAATTTTAATTCCTCTAGATTGCGCATTTACATTACTATTAAATAATAATGTTGCGAAGAGAATTACTGTTATATATTTTTTCATAATGGTTATATTATAAATCTTTGTCAGGCAAATATACTAAAATTGTTGACCAATAATAAAATGTGTTTGCCATCCACTTTTTTCACTGGTACCAGGAATTGGATCAAATCCATGAGCAAAATCTATTCCTAATAATCCAAATGCTGGCATAAAAATTCTAATTCCAAATCCAGCAGATCTCTGAAATATAAACGGATTATATTCTTGAAAATTGTCAAAGGCAGTTCCGCCCTCAAGAAATGTTAATCCATATATAGAGGCTGCAGCTTTTAATGTTAGTGGATACCTTAGTTCTAATGAAAATTTGTTATAAATAGAACCACCTGTAGCAGAAGATAAGGATTGATTTGGATAACCTCTTAACTGAATTACCTCTCTTCCATCTAAGGCAAAATTTGCTAATCCATCACCGCCAACAAAAAATCGTTCGAAAGGAACTATTCCTCTATCTGAATTAAAGGCCCCAAGGTATCCAAATTCTGCTAGCGATCTTAATACTAAAGCATTTTGATCACTACCAAATAATTTACTGTACCAATCAAATTTAGCTTTTATTTTATAATATTCTAACCAATCAAATCTTTTTTGATCTACTTTTCCTTGATTCACATCGGCTTCTTGGTAATTATCGGTTCTAACAATTCCGGTAACAGTTTGCCCTTGAGGGTTAACTACTGTAGCCGTTTTTATATAATCGCCATTATTTATATAAACTCCATCTGCTCCAAAGTTTTGATCTGCAATTGAAGAAGATTCATATGTTTTTTTGTACTCGGCTAAATTTTTTAAATTAGCATAGTCTATATTGTTAAAATAAGAATAGGGTAATGAAAATTTAGTAGAAATACTAAATTCTGAACCTTTTGTAGGGAAAATAGGATTAACCCCTTTACTATTTCTTGTCAATCCTATATTGAATGCAAAGTTCTTAGAAGATCCATTTCCAAATGTGAATAAACCGGTATTGTAATTATTTAAATCATAGTGTTGGAAACTTATCCCCGTTGACAATACAAAATAATCATCGGGCACAGTAAGTCTTTTTGCGATACCAACAGTAATAGAAGTAATGTTAAAACTTTTGTTTTTATCAATACTATTAAATGAACCAGAGAAAAGATATTGTATACTTTGAGAAATAGAGGTTGAAAAACTAACCGGTTTTTTTCCACCAAACCATGGTTCAGAGAATGATAAGCTATAGGTTCTAAAAAAAGTACTTGCTTGTAATCTTAATGAAACTTTTTGTCCATCACCCATAGGAAGCGGATGGTATGCTTCTTTTTTAAAGATGTTACGCATTGAAAAGTTATTGAAAGACAATCCTAAAGTTCCTATGAAACCTCCACCGCCATAACCACCTTGGAGTTCAATTTGGCTAGATCCTTTTTCTACTAAATGGTATTCAATATCTACTGTGCCAGCAGTTGGATCTACATTTTTAAATTTTGGATCAATTGCCTCAGGATCAAAGAAACCTAATTGACCAATTTCTCGAATTGTACGAACTAAATCATCTTTACTATATTTTTCACCTGGTTTTGTTCTTAATTCTCTATAGATTACCTTATCATTGGTTTTATCGTTTCCTACTACCGATATTTTGTTAAAATAAGCAATAGGTCCCTCAGTAACTCTAATTTCAAAGTCGATAGAATCATTTACAGTTTTAACTTCAACAGGGTTAATTGTTGAAAATAAGTAACCATTATTTTGATAAAGATTTGTAATGTCCTCTCCGTCTGGCTTAGTTTTATCTGCAATTCTTTTTTCAAGCAGCACTCCGTTGTACGAATCCCCTTTTTTAATTCCAAGAATACTTCCTAAAAGTTGATCTGAATAAACAGAATTTCCTAAAAATTTAATATTACCAAAGTAATATTTTTGACCCTCTTCTACTTTAATATTTATTCCTAGTTTGTTTCTTTTTTTGTCTAACCAAACTGAGTCAGAAACAACTCTAGCATCTCTGTACCCTTTTTCTTTGTATGTTTCAACTAATTTTACTAAATCTTCTTCGAATTTATTTTTAATAAATTTTGACGCTTTAAGTATCCTTACTGGGTTAACCTGTTTGGTGTTCTTTAATGCTTTACGAAGTTTTTTATCTGAGAACTTTTCATTCCCTTCAAAGGAAATTTGTCGAATTTTAAGTTTATTTCCTTTGTCAATATTAATCAACATATTTACCCCATTATCTGTAGTATCGGCAATGGTTCTTATAGAAACTTTTGTATTGAAAAAACCGTCTTTTTTGTATTTGTTTTCTAAATAATTTTTGGTAGTAGTTAGTAAATTTTCGTTTACTATCTTTCCTTTAGTTAAAGAATTTTCTTTAATTAATTCTTCTACTTTATTTTTCTTAACTCCAACAAATTTAACTTCTTTTAATTTAGGGATTTCAGTTATTTCTAAATCTAAATAGACACTGTCTCCTTTAACTTCATTTATATAAAAATCTATGGCGCTAAATAGTCCAAGTTTTCCTAATTTTTTTATTGCGTTACTAACTTCTTCTCCTGGTACTGTTATGTTTTGTCCTTTTTCAAGACCTGCAAAAGTAACTACAGTTTGTTCGTTGTAGCTTATTTTCCCGATAACATTAACATTCGCTAAAATATATTTCTTGCCTTGATCAAATGTGACATTATTTTGGGCAAATGATGAAGAAACAACTCCTAATAATAAAAGTGTTATGTAATAGTAGGTATAGTTTTTAAGCACTTTAATTTTATTTAATTTGTTCGCTAGTTTTTCCAAATCTTCGTTCTCTTTTTTGATAGCTGATAATTGCTTCATATAAATTTTCTTCTGTAAAATCGGGCCATAATACCTCGGTAAAAAATAATTCTGAATAGGCTATTTGCCATAATAAAAAATTACTTATTCTGTGCTCACCACTAGTTCTAATTAATAAATCAACATCTGGTAAATTGCGCGTGTAAAGATGCTGATTAATAATTGATTCATTAATATCTTCAACCGAAATTATATTATTTTTAACTTTATCACTTATAATTTTAACAACATTTAATAGTTCCTCACGAGACCCATAACTTAAAGCCAAGGTTAGTGTCATTCTAGAGTTGTTTTTTGTTTTTTCAATAACCTCATCAAGTTCTTTTAAAATAGGGGAGGGTAATTTTGATAAATTTCCAATTGAATTCAATCGGATATTATTTTTTTGTAATGTTATTAATTCTTTTTTTAGAGAATGAACTAATAATTTCATTAGCGTATCCACTTCTAGTTTTGGTCTACTCCAATTTTCAGTAGAAAATGCATATAATGTTAAATTTCCAATTCCTAACTTAGCACATGCTTCAACAGTTTTTTTTACAGATTTAGTTCCATTTTCGTGTCCTAATGAACGCAACAAGCCTTTTTGTTTAGCCCAACGACCATTTCCATCCATGATAATTGCAAGATGGTTAGGCAGTTTTTCGGTATTTATTGATTCTATTAAACTCATTTTGTTAATATGAACAGTAGCAGGGCTTTTCTCCAAAAGTATAAGTTAGTGTAATGCCACTTACTACATACCAATCTCTACTATTTAAGTTCCCAAATTTTAAGGACGCTAAATTAGCGTTTTTCGGATTACTTCCGTCTAAATTATCTGTATATGTATACCTGCTTCCAACTTCTAATCCTAAAATTAATGACGGTGTAATATTTGATTTAATTCCTATTACCATTGGAATTGTAAATGCTCGTCCATCACTGTCTTTTTTTCTTATTCCATTTACAAAATACAGCTCTTCATACATGGTATAACTTAAACCTGAATAGATGTAAGGAGTTACCTTTACTCCAAATTCATGAAGATTAAAATCAAAAAAATTAAACTCTAATCCAGCCGATATTTCAGAAATGTTATTTTCAAAATTATAGCCTCTTTTAAATCTACCAGGTACTTTTGAATCTAAATCATTTCCAGCGATTTTAGTTTGTATGTATGATATTCTCCAAGCATGCCTTGGGCTTTTGTTCCATTTATACAAAATTCCATAAGCCGGTTGATTTGGCGCAATAAAATCTGTATTGCCAACATCCCCTATATAATTGCTACCCCCCAACAAAAACCCAACTTCATGAATTTGAGCACTTAATTTTGTTATTCCTAAAATAAAAATATAAAAAACAATTTTTTTCATTAATCGAAAAATAGCGTGCAAATATAACAATTAAAGCAACTAATACGGCATCATATTAGTATTAAAAACAAATTATATTTAACAACATTAGCGTTTTCTTTGCATTTCTTTTGCAAATGAATAGTTATCAAACGAAAAATAGGGGTTTGTAGTATGAATAAGAGTATTAATTTCGCTTATCTTCTCCCCATAAAAGTTTATTTCGTAAGGTTTTTAGGAAGGTTTCTTCTGGAATTTCTACCATGTTAATTTGAAACGGAGTTTTGCTAATCGTAAGAACCGCATTTTTGTCTAAAGTTGCAATTCTAGAATCCAATGAAACTAAATATTGATCTTCTCTTCCCGAAACTTGCAAAGTGATTTTGGTGTCATCAGAAATTACCAAAGGTCTTGCATTTAGATTATGTGGAGCGATTGGAGTAATTACCAAAACTTTTACATCGGGGGTTAAAACGGGTCCGCCACAGCTTAAGGAATAACCTGTTGATCCTGTAGGTGTTGATACAATTAATCCATCTGCCCAATACGAATTTAAATGCTCGTCATTTAATGCGGTATCAATTGTAATCATAGAAGTAGTATCTTTTCTGCTCACACTAATTTCGTTCATGGCAAAATTTAGTTCCGAAACTTGCTTGTTTTCCGGATGGCACTCCAAACTAAGTAGGGTTCTTTTTGAAATGGTGTATTTTTTTTCTAATACCAGTTGAAGAAAAGATTCAATATTGCCTTTTTGCACTTTGGCTAAAAATCCCAATCTACCTGCATTGATTCCAATTATTGGCACGCCAGAATTTCTTACAAAAGTTGCAGCTCTTAATATGGTTCCATCGCCACCAATACTCACCATAATATCAAAACTACTGTCTATGCATTCGTGACTGTTAAAGGTTTTATATTCTTTTTGAACAATATTTTCTTCATACAATATTTTCAAAAAAGTATCTTCAATAACCAATTCTACATTATTGGCATTAAAAAAAACAAAAATGTCTTTAATAATCGGACGCGTGTCGTTTTGATAATATTGACCAAAAATGGCTACTTTCATTTTCTAAAGTTTTGCTATTTAATTAAATATTTAAGTATTTATCTAAATATTCAGATCGTTCTTTCAAATTGTTAATGTAATTGTCCTCTTCATGTTCGGATACGATATCATAATTATACCTTCTAAAAGTTTGAATGATATCATTCTTAGGGCCCATTGCAATTTTAACTGTAACCTGCACTTTATCTGCGGAAGCATTAGAAATAAATAACCCCAGCAACTTTCCGTTATTGCTTTCTACAATTTGAGTAATTTGCCCAATAGAATAATCAACTGCATTTTTTTCTACTACAATTATTGCGCCTTGGTCTTTTAAAAAGGGTGTTTCATATAAGAATTTCAATACATCTTCCAGTTCATAATAACCCAAATAGGAGTTGTTTTCATCCAAAACCGGAACAATATTAGAATGATTTTTAGCAAAAACTTCTAGCACATCTAGCCAATTCATAGTAGTTCTAGCAAAAAAGCCTTCCAAAGTATATTTGTAATCACTAACTTTTTTGTCAAAATCAAATGTCTCTACATCATCTGCAGCAATGCAACCCACATATACTCCTTCTTTTAATACCGAAAAATGAGAAAAGGCAACTTCATCAAAAAACAACTGCACTTCTGCAATAGTTTCTTGGCTATCTATAGCTTTGAAGTCGTTTGAAATGTATTCAGAAATTTCGTTCATAATTGGCGTTCAATATTCGTTGCAAAATAATCAAATTTTTGAACATAAAACCTTATTTTAACTTTGTATTTTTGTAACCACAATTTCAATAAAGAAATCCGAAATAACCCATGACAAAATTAAGTGTAAACATCAATAAAATTGCCACTTTGCGAAATGCTCGTGGAGGTAATGTGCCCGATTTACTTCAAGTTGCAAAAGATATTCAAAAATTTGGAGCGCACGGAATCACCATTCATCCGCGTCCAGACGAGCGTCATATTCGGTATCAAGATGCACGCGATTTAAAATCGATTGTTTATACCGAATATAATATTGAAGGAAATCCGCAGCATAATTTTATTGATTTGGTTTTAGAATGCAAGCCAACACAAGTTACTTTGGTTCCCGATGCTATTGGAGCCATAACCTCTTCAGCTGGATGGGACACTATAAAAAATCAAACTTATTTAACGGAAGTTATTGCTGAATTTCAACGCAACGGCATTCGAACTTCTATATTTGTAGATCCTATTTTAGAAATGATTGAAGGCGCAAAAGCAACAGGTGCTGACCGAATTGAATTGTATACCGAAGAATTTGCACACCAATATGGTTTAGGGAATAAAACAGGAATTGAACCCTACAAAAAAGCTGCTTTATTAGCTAATAAATTGGGTTTAGGAATAAATGCTGGTCACGATTTGAGTTTGGATAATATTCAATTTTTCAAAGAAAATATCCCCGGATTATTAGAAGTTTCTATTGGGCATGCCCTAATTTCGGAAGCACTTTATTTGGGATTGGATAATGTAGTAAACATGTATTTGCAAAAATTAAAATAACAAAATGTTATATTCAAGAATAGAAGGCCAAGGCAAACCCTTGTTAATCATCCACGGATTTTTAGGCATGTCTGATAATTGGAAAACTTTCGGATCGCTTTATGCTGCCGAAGGTTTTCAGACGCATATCTTAGATTTAAGAAATCACGGAAAAAGTTTTCATTCAGATGATTTTACTTACGATATCATGGCGCAGGATGTTCTAGAATATTGCCAAGAAAATAATTTAGAAAAGGTTTCAATTATTGGCCATTCCATGGGGGGCAAAGTTGCGATGTTGTTTGCAACTAGCTGTCAAGAGCGAGTAGATAAATTAATTGTAGCCGATATTGGTCCAAAATATTATGCGCCACACCACCAAGAAATTCTAGCCGGTTTGAACGCTGTAGATTTTTCTCAAAAACCCGACCGAGCTCAGGTTGAAGAAACGCTTTACCCCTACATTCCTGATTTTGGAACCCGACAATTTTTGATGAAAAGCCTTTATTGGAAAGAACCTGGTCAATTGGCTTACCGTTTTAACTTACCTGTTTTTAATGCTAAAATTGAAGTCATTGGAACTGCTTTACCAGCAAGCGCCTACTTTGAAAATCCAACATTATTTATCCGCGGTGGAAATTCAAATTACATTTTAGATTCCGATTTGCCCGAAATAAAAAAACATTTTCCTAATTTTGAATTAGCAACCATTCCAAATGTTGGTCATTGGCTGCATGCCGAAAACCCTAAAACATTTTTTGAGGAAACGGCTAAATTTTTAAAATAAACGATATCCTATGAATTTACTTTTTAGAATTCTTGTAACTTCAATTTTGGTTTTAATCATTTCTTATTTTTTTCCTAGTATTGCTCATGTTGCCGGAGTGAAATCGGCAATAATTGTTTCAATAGTATTGGGGTTATTAAATGTATTTGTGAAACCAATATTTGTATTTTTTACATTACCAATAACTGTATTTTCACTCGGCCTCTTTTTATTAGTAATAAATGCCGGTATGATTGCATTGTGTGCTAATCTTGTTGACGGCTTTGTGGTAAAGGGCTTTTTTGGAGCACTTTTATTCAGTATCATACTTTCAATATCGCAGTCGGTAGTGTATAAACTAGCTAGAGAAAACAAATAAAAAACAGCATAATAAAAACTTGGTTGGGTTGCAAAAATGTTATAATTTTGCAACCCAATTTTATTATATAAAAATTATCAAGATGGATATTAAAAGAGTTGCAATAGATGCAGTAAATGAAGTAATTGTGCTTACCGTTCCATACATGGATTACAAAGGTCAAGTAGCAAAAAGAATTAATGAAAAAATGCCGTTGGCAACTGTAAAAGGATTCCGTAAAGGAGCAGTGCCAAAAGCATTAGTAGAAAAACAATACGGGGCTGCAATAAAAGTTGAAGAAGTAAACAAAGTGGTAAACTTAGCTTTGGAGCGCTTTTTGCAATCAGAAAGAATAAACCTTCTTGGATCTCCGCTTCCTAAAGTGAATGAAAATTTCAATTGGAGTGATGAAGATTTAACTTTTGAATTCGAAATTGGAATTGCTCCAGAATTCGAAATCAATTTAGATGCAAAAAATAATATCGTAAAATATGAAATTGTTGCAGACGACGCCATGCTAGATGCGCAAGTTGCAAGAATTCAAAAACAATACGGAAAAATAATCTCTCAAACAGTTGTTGCTAAAGGAAATGATGTTTCAGGAGTTTTTGTAAACGAAGCAGAAGGAATTAACAACCGAACTACAATTGACCTTGAAGAATTAGCGGATGCAAAATTAGCAAAGTCTTTTATTGGTAAAAAAGTAGGGGATGTAATCACAATGAAAACCAACGGGTTATTTCATGATGCACACAAATTAATGGATTATTTGAATGTGTCGCATGATGTGGTACACGATTTAGATGTGGAAGTTACCTTTACTATTGATGAAGTAGTAGCACACGAACCAGCAGACTTAAACCAAGAGTTATTTGATAAACTTTTCGGACCTGGAGCTGTAACTTCAGTGGGAGAAGTTAAAGAAAAAATCAAGGAAGATGCCGAAAAACATTTTGCTACACAATCAGAGCAAAAATTAATGGCAGATGTTCAAGATTTCTTAATTGAAAACACCAAATTTGACTTGCCAAAAGAATTCCTTGTTAGATGGTTACAAACTGTTGGTGAGAAAAAATTATCTGCAGAAGAAGCAGAGGTTGAATACAATCGTTCTGAAAAAGGATTGCGTTTTCAATTAATCGAAGGAAAAGCATTGGCGCAAAGTAACATCCAAATCACTTTTGAAGACTTAAAAGCGTTTACTGCAAATGCAATTCGTAAGCAAATGGCACAATACGGTCAAATGAATCCAACCGATGAAGAGGTTGAAGGAATTGTAGCGCGTGTACTTTCTAATCAAGAGGAGGTTAAAAAACTTTCAGAACAAGTGGTAGCAGAAAAAATGTTGCAACTTTTCAAAGAAAAAGCCAATCCTAAAGCCAAAAAAGTTACATATGAGCAATTTGTTGCAGCAATGTACAACGAATAAATCCAAAATAATAGTATATTTGAGCGTCAAAGTCAATATGATTTTGACGCTTTTTTTTAGAAGCTATTCCAGCTATTCGTTGCAATCTTTTTTAGAAAAACTAAAAAAGGATTTCCGCTACTATCTGGGCTAGGACTTTAAAGGAAATAAAACTAAATATCTAAGCGACAGTTTGTCACATAAAATAAAAGGTACGACCTTTGCATAGATTAAAAATAATATCGGTTTTTAGTACAACAACTTTAAACTTTACTCAAATAAACCTTTTAAACTAAAATTTAAAATGAATTACGGAAAAGAATTTAGAAAATTTGCGACCAAGCACCAAGGTGTAAATGCAATGTATTATGATAAAATTGTTGGCGCTATGAATCCAACTAATATGACTCCTTACATTATTGAAGAGCGTCATTTAAATGTATCTCAATTGGATGTTTTTTCTCGTTTAATGATGGATAGAATTATCTTTCTTGGCACCGGAATAGACGATCAAATTGCAAATATCGTACAAGCGCAATTGTTGTTTTTAGAAAGTGTTGACGCTTCTAAAGACATTCAAATTTACTTAAACTCTCCAGGCGGAAGCGTATATGCAGGATTAGGAATTTACGACACCATGCAATACATCAAACCCGATGTAGCTACAATTTGTACCGGTATGGCGGCTTCAATGGGAGCCGTATTATTGTGTGCAGGAGCAGCAGGAAAGCGTTCGGCATTACCACATTCAAGAGTGATGATTCACCAACCATCAGGTGGAGCACAAGGGGTTGCTACCGATATGGAAATCAATCTACGCGAAATGCTTAAATTAAAAGATGAATTGTATAAAATAATTTCGCAGCATTCAGGGCAAACTTTTGATAAAGTACACGCCGATTCAGAACGCGATTATTGGATGATTGCCGACGAAGCAAAAGA
>CAMCBB010000011.1 GCA_945872875.1 Flavobacterium psychrophilum | reverse complement strand
TCTCAAATTGCGGTTGCCTTACACCAAAAGTTATAAGTTTTTAATTACATAGGTTACCATTCCCCAAATTACCAATTCGCTTTCTTCTGTAACTTTTATGGGTTGATAACTCGGATTTTCGGGCATTAAATACAAACAATCGTCTTCTACTTGTATGCGTTTTACCGTGAATTCTCCGTCTATAAAACACACGGCAATTTTATTGTTTTGAGGCTCCAAACTTCGGTCTACAATTAAAATATCTTTATCGCTAATACCCGCATTGATCATTGAATTCCCATTGACTTTTATATAAAAAGTAGCCAACGGATTTTTACACAATTCTTTATTTAAATCAATCTCATTGCCTAAAAAATCGGTTGCCGGCGAGGGAAACCCTGCCGAAACACCTTCCTTTACATACGGAATTCGGAGTTTGCTTTCAAAATTAGGAAGATGAAATGTAAGCGAAGTTTCTTTTTTTAGTGACATTTTATTTCTAGTAATTCCTTAAAGTTGGTGGTATAATTTTGGGATAAATGATTTTGTTTCATGTTCCAAGTTACTTTTAAATCTTGCGATGCCAATTTCACTTTTCGATTTCCAATTTTTGTATTCAGTGAATCCATGGCTTTCATAAGCGCTAAGTGCTTCGGATTTTCTTCTTCAAATAATTGAAATTGCTTTTTATCTTCATCTATAAATTGGGTTACAATAACCCCTGCTTTTTTAAACTGCAGCCCTTCATTGCCTTCATGCAATTCTTTTAAAATTGCAATGGCAGCATTAGCAATAGTTATAGTAGAACTAGTCGCATAAGGCAGTGTGATTGCCCTGTTGTAATAATATTTTTGATTTTCATATTTATGACGATCCACTACAAGCATCACGATAATGGTATGGCAACAGGATTTTTGCTTGCGTAATTTTTCGGCACAAACCGCTGCAAAAGTGGCAATTCGTTCGCGCAAAGCATCCAAATCGGATAGTTGTTTTGGAAAACTTCGGGTGGTGGCAATGCTTTTTTTCTGTTCTTTAATAGGCTCTAAATCCAACACCGATTTCCCTTCCAATTCATATTTTAAGCGCATGCCCAATACGCCCATTTCTTTTCGAATCCAGAATTCGTGTTGGGGTTTGGTAAAATCATAAGCTGTAAGAATGTTGTGGGCGTGCATCTTCTTTTTTAGTCGGTAGCCAATGCCCCACACATCTTCAATTTTAGTCCATTTTAAGGCTTTAACGCGCTTTTCTTCGGTGTCAATCACATACACGCCTTGCGTACGATCTTGGTATTTTTTGGCAATTTTATTGGCTACTTTGGCTAATGCTTTGGTTGCTGCAAATCCCACACAAACCGGAATTCCAACCCATTTTTGCACTCTGCGTTTCATCTGTAATCCATAGTCATGAAAATCAGAAACAGGCATACCGTCAAAGTTTAAAAATGCTTCGTCAATGCTGTACACTTCAAGATTTGGGGTGAAGCCTTCTAGAATTTTCATCACCCTATTGCTTAGGTCGCCATACAGCGCATAATTGGAGGAGAAGACCTGTACTTTGTTCTGCTTTAGCTCTTGGCGCACTTTAAATTCGGGGGCTCCCATAGGAATTCCTAATGCCTTTGCCTCATTACTTCTCGAAATGATGCAACCGTCGTTATTAGACAAAATAACAACCGGTTTCCCATTTAAATGAGGTTGGAAAACGCGTTCGCACGAAGCATAAAAATTGTTACAATCTACTAAAGCATACATTTTGTAAAATTACAGAATCGGAATTTTAGTTGGGCAACTAACAGTTGTTAAATTTGCCAATTGTTGATAAATAAAAAACCACCAAAATTGCTTTTGATGGTTTTGATATAATTTAAAATGGGAATTTTTATTTCAGTAAATTGGTTACTAATGAAGGATACAATCCGATGATTACATTTAGCAAAATAGAAACTACACCCACTGCATAATACACGAACGGAGTTGCTTGTTTTTCTTCATTTGGCTCTCTAGTGTACATTGCCAAAATTAATTTGAAATAATAACCAACACTTACAATAGAGTTGATTACTCCGGCAATAACCACAACTAAATAACCTGCTTTAATGGTTTGTGTAAACAGCATAAATTTTGCAAAGAAACCAGAGAAAATAGGAATTCCAGCCATAGAAAGTAAAGCTGCAGTTAAAACCGCTGCCATTAATGGATTGGTTTTACCTAAGCCATTGAAATTAACAATGTCTTCGTTGTCTTTGTTTCCTGTTACAGTTATTATAACTGCAAATGCTGCAATTCCGGCTAGTGCATAAGCGCTTGTATAATACAATAATGTTGAAGATGAATTGGCCATGGTAAGCAATGCCATCAACATGAATCCAGCGTGTGAAATACCAGAGAAAGCCAACATTCGTTTTACATTATTTTGGCGTAAAGCCATAATGTTTCCAATAGTCATTGACGCAATTGAAACCACAATAATAATTAGTTGAAATGAGGTTAAAATATCCTGATTATCGAATGAAGAATTTAAGTTTAATGCGGTTACTATTTTATATAAAGTGGCAATGGCAACCACTTTTACCAAGGTGCTCATGGTAGCAGTAACTAACGATGGAGCGCCTTCGTAAACGTCTGGTGCCCAAAAGTGAAAAGGAACTGCTGCAATTTTAAATAACATTCCAACCACTACTAATATCACTCCAATTGGAAACCAAGAAGGCAATTCGGCAGATAAAGATGCACTCGAAATTTCTGCTACATCAAAGCTTCCCATAGCTCCATAAATCAAGCAGATTCCAAACAAAATGATTCCAGAGGCAAAGGAACCCATAAGGAAATACTTCATTCCGGCTTCGTTGCTTTTAATGTCTAATCGGCTGCTTCCAGCTAAAATATATAATGCAATAGAAAGGGTTTCAATTCCGATAAAGAACATGGCAAGATTGGTAAATGATATCATTGCAATAGCTCCTGCCAATAGGAAAACCTTGATTGAAATGTAATCGGAAATTTTGGTTGGATGGTCTTTATACACCTCATTTCCCATGGCAACAATAAAAATGGTTAGTAGGATAAACAGCGAAGCAAATGCAGAAGACATTGAATCTGCCGCAATCATATTGCTGTATTTTTCACTTGCAGAAAAACCTAAAGTCCAAAGGTGTAATGTAGTTCCTAATACTGCTAGTAATCCTAAAATTACTACCGGAACGATTACTTTTCTTAAATTAAAGATTTCAGCTATAAGACAAAAAACGCCTAAACCTGATAGTGCTATTAGTGTATTCATTTGTATTAGTTAAATCTATTAATTTGAGTTAGAATTTCTTGGACACTTGGGTTAACCAAATCTACAATTGGTTTTGGATGGATTCCGTAGAATAATAAAAAGGCAATTAGTATCACAAAAACGATAGTTTCATTTAAGGTTACTTCCGCAAATACTTTGGTGTTTGTTTCGCCAAGCATTACATTTTGGAACATTTTCAACATATAATAAGCCCCTAAAATGATTGTGGTTCCACCTAATACAGCAAACCATATATTTACTTGCGACAAACTGTATAAAACGGTAAATTCTCCAATGAAGTTGAATGTTCCTGGTAATGCAACAGAGGCCAAAACCAAAATCATAAACAGCGAAGTGAACTTAGGAGCTTGTGAACGAATTCCGCCTAATTCTTCAATAGTATTCGAATTAAATCTTCTATAAATCACTTCGGCAGCAAAGAACAATCCAACGATTACAAAACCGTGGGCAATCATTTGCGATACCGCTCCGCTGATACCGTCGGCTGTTAAAGTATAACAACCTGCAGCAATTAATCCAACGTGCGCTAATGACGAATAAGCCAATAATTTTTTAAGGTCTTTTTGGCGTAAAGCCACAATCGAGCCATAAATTACTCCAGCAATACTCAATCCAATTAGTGTTGGCATGTAGGTTTTAGCAGCTAATGGCGCAATAGGAATTTGCCAACGGATCACGCTGTACAATCCCATTTTTAGCATGATACCAGATAAAAGCATGGTTCCAACAGTTGGTGCTTTTTGGTACACTTTTGCTTGCCATGTATGGAAAGGAATAATCGGAATTTTAATTGCGTATGCTAAAAAGAAAGCAAAGAAAATCCAGAATTGTTCGGTTACTGATAGTTTTAATTTCGTTAAATCGGATAGCATGAAACTTCCTGCTTTGTCATATAAATAAGCAAAAGCAACGAGCATAAATAATGATCCTGCAAGTGTGTAAATAAAGAATTTTACTACTGCTTTTTTGCGTTCTTCAAGATCTCCGTTACCCCAAACTAATGCTATAAAATAGATTGGAATTAAAGATAACTCCCAGAAAATATAGTATAATAATCCGTCTGCAGCAAGGAATGTTCCGGTCATTGCAAATGCCATGAACAATACTAAGGCATAGAAGTTTTTGGAGTTATTAAATTTATTTGCAAAAGAAGATAATAGAATAATCGGAATTAAAGACACGGTTAATAAAACCATCGCAAGAGCCAATCCATCTGCTTTTAATGCAAAGGATACATTGGGTTGTAAAATCCAAGGGTTGTTAAGGCTTATGTCAACACCACCAAGATAGTGATTTACTAAAACCGTGGTGCAACCTAATGCTGCCAAACTAAAGAATAGTGCCACTTTTGATGCCAATTTATCTCCAGAAACGAAGGTTACTAAGGCACCAATTAAAAGGACAATTAATATAAGGGATACGTTCATTTTCTTTAAATTATTGTGCTAAAAATAAATAACTAACTATGGCTAAAACTCCAATTACAAAAGCAAAAAGGTACAAACCAATACTTCCAGATTGTAATTTTTTACCTTGATTACTTAACCCATTTGCAACGTTTCCGAAACCGTGAACAATTCCTCCAAGAGCAGGCTCAAGAGTAGTTCTAAAGAAGTTGGAAAGTGCGTTTAGTGGGGTAATAATTAGGAAGGTGTAGAATTCATCTACATAATATTTATTGTAAATAGTTTTAGAAACACCTGCTATTTCTGAATCTTGTTTTGGTACAAATCCTTGTTTGATGTATTTGGCATACGCCCAAACAATTCCAATGATAGCACCTGTTAATGCAATTCCCATTAACATATATTCTTGGCTTCCAAGAGCATGTTCTTCGTGTTTTCCTGCTAAAATTGGTTCTAAGAAATGGTTTAACCAATTACTTCCTGGTAAATTAATTAATCCACCAACAGTTGCTAATGCCGCTAAAATGATTAATGGTAAGGTAATTAAACTCGGACTTTCGTGTAAATGGTGTTTTTGTTCTTCGGTTCCTCTAAAGTCTCTGAAGAAAGTTAAATACATCAATCTAAACATATAGAAAGCAGTCATGATGGAAGCAATAGATCCGATAATCCATAAGGCTTTATTGTGTTCGAAAGCAACCATTAAAATTTCGTCTTTAGACCAGAAACCTGCGAATGGGAAAATACCTGCAATAGCTAATGTTGAAATTAACATTGTTGCAAAAGTGATTGGCATTGCTTTACGCAAACCACCCATTTTACGCATATCTTGTTCGCCGTGTAACGCGTGTATCACAGAACCTGAACCTAAGAACAAACAAGCTTTAAAGAAGGCATGTGTGATTACGTGGAAAACGGCAACATTATAAGCACCCATTCCTAAGGCTAAAAACATCAACCCTAATTGGGAAACGGTAGAATAGGCCAAAACCTTTTTTATGTCATTTTGTAATAATCCAATTGATGCTGCTACTAAAGCAGTAATGGCTCCAACAATTGCGATGATGTTTTGAACTTCGGGAGTTAAATCAAATAAGAAGTTCATTCTAGTAATCATAAAGATACCTGCCGTTACCATCGTTGCAGCGTGGATTAACGCAGAAACAGGAGTTGGTCCAGCCATTGCGTCTGGTAACCAAGTGTAAAGTGGTAATTGTGCCGATTTTCCTGTTGCTCCGATGAATAAACATAAAGCGGCCAATCCTAATAAATCAGTATTTGCAGTTCCCGCTGATAGGGCTTGTTTCATTTCAACAAAGTTCAAAGTAGAAAACATAAATGCCAAAATGAATATTCCAATTAAGAAACCTAAATCCCCTATTCGGTTCATAATAAATGCTTTTTTAGCCGCATCATTGTAATCTTGGTTTTTATGCCAAAATCCGATAAGCAAGTAGGAGCAAAGTCCAACGCCTTCCCATCCGATAAACATTACTAGTAAGTTATTTCCAACAACTAAAGTGATCATGAAGAATACAAATAAATTTAAATACGCAAAGAACTTGTGCATATTTTCATCCTCGTGCATGTAGCTGATCGAGTATAAGTGAATTAACGAACCAATTCCAGTTACAAATAGCAACCATAACAATGACAATTGGTCTAATAAAATTCCGAAATCTACTTTAAGTTTTCCTATTTGGATCCAATCCAATAAGGTAACAGAAACGGGTTTTCCAGTTGCATTTAATTGAAGGAAAAAATACAAACTCATTGCAAATGATACCACAACTGCTATAGTTCCGATAGCACCAGCAATGCTTTTTCCTGCTTTTTTTCCGAAGAAAACATTAAATAAGAACCCAACAAATGGGGTTAATAATAAGAGTAAAACTAAGTTATTGTCCATTAGGGATTATCCTTTTAAGTTCTTTAAATTTGAGATATCAACCGATCCAATATTTCGGAAAACCGAAACTAATAATGCCAATCCAACTGCGACTTCGGCAGCAGCAACAGCCATCGAGAAGAATACAAATACTTCCCCTTTAGGATCTTGCCAGTAGGTTGCAAATGCAATAAATAACAAGTTCACGGCATTTAGCATAATTTCGATTGACATGAAAACGATGATGGCATTTCTTCTATATAACACTCCAAAAATTCCGATACAAAAAAGTAAAACGGAAAGGAAAATGTAATTTTCTATACCTATTTGATTTAAAATATTTTCCATATTATTTAGATGTTTTTTCTTTTTTAGACAATAATACTGCTCCAATCATTGCAACTAATAATAACACTGAAGCAAATTCAAACGGAACCATAAATCCGTCTTTATCGTCTAATAAAACTGTTCCTAATTTTTTTATCGATTGGAAATCTTCGTGACTGGTATAATATTCGCCAACAAATGGTTTTGAATACATGAATATTAATACCAAGGCAGTGCTCAACAAAATAAAAACGGTGATAGCACCAAGTCTGGTAATTCTTGGTTTGTGCACTTCATCTTCTTTGTTTAAATTCATTAACATGATGGTAAATAAGAAGAGTACCATAATGGCTCCCGAATACACGATAATATGTACAATTGCTAAAAATTGTGCATTAAATAATAAGTAATGACCAGCAATTGAAAAGAAGCACAATACTAAGTAAATAGCACTATGAATTGGGTTTCTACTGTAAATAGTTAAAAAGGCTGTTGCCAGTGTAAAAGCAGCTAGGATATAAAATATAATAAGTACTGGTGCCATAATTAATTTAGGTTTTTAGTATTTGCTATAGCCATTTCTAGAGGCATTACCAATTTGTCTTTTCCAAAAATAAAATCTTCTCTATGGTACTGCGCAGGAACTAATTCTTTTGAAATTGTTAAGTAAATAGCGTCTTTTGGACAAGCTTCTTCACACAATCCGCAGAAAATGCAACGCAACATATTGATTTCATAGATCTCAGCATATTTTTCTTCGCGGTACAAATGTTTCTCATCTGGTTTACGCTCGGCAGCTTTCATAGTAATTGCTTCGGCAGGACATGATAATGCGCACAAACCACAAGCAGTACAATTTTCTCTACCTTGTTCGTCGCGCTTCAACATGTGTCTTCCGCGGTACACCGGACTAAATTCTCGAACTTGTTCTGGATAATGAATGGTTGCTTTTTTGCTAAAAAAGTGTTTGATGGTAATCCACAAACCTTTTACAATAGCTATCAGGTATAGTCTTTCTAAAAAAGTCATTTCCTTATTGGAAACCTGCTTTTTACTGCCTGATAATGAAATATTTTGTATTGATGACATAATTGTTATTTCCTAATTAAAACCCTAAATAAGTTAAAATTTCACCTCTTAAATTGATAATTCCTGTAATGATAATATTTACAATTGAAAGCGGAATTAAGATCTTCCAACCTAAATTCATCAATTGATCGTATCTAAATCTTGGTATTGTCCATCGAATCCACATAAAGAAGAAAATGAAAAAGCAAAGTTTTGCAAACAAAGCCCCCATTCCAATGATATTTCCAAGATTTACTCCCCAATTTTCAACAACCCAACTCATTCCAGGGTAGTTGTAACCACCAAAGAACAATACGGATATAATAGTTGAAGAGATGAACATGTTAGCATATTCTGCAAATAAATAGAATCCCATTTTCATAGAAGAATACTCTGTGTGGTAGCCCCCAATTAATTCTGATTCACATTCTGCTAAATCGAAAGGCGTTCTATTGGTTTCTGCGAAAGCACAAATCAAAAAGATAAGAAATGATAATGGTTGATAGAATACATTCCAATGAAAACCATGTTGTTGCACCGATATCTCTTTTAAGCTTAAAGTTCCAGTCATCATCAATAAAGCAATCATCGATAATCCCATGGCAATTTCATAAGAAACCATTTGTGAAGCAGCACGAACTGCTCCCATTAACGAGAACTTATTATTCGATGCCCAGCCACCAATCATGATTCCGTAGACTCCAATTGAAACTATTGCAAAAATATAAAGCAATGCACTATCAGTATCAGTAGCTTGAAGTATAACATCTTTACCAAAAATATGTAATTTATCCCCCCACGGAATTACAGCACTGGTCATTAAAGCAGCGCTCATTGCGATGGCTGGACCTACAAAAAACAAAAATCTATTTTTGGTATCTGGTTCAAACTCTTCTTTTGCAAAAAGTTTCATTCCGTCTGCAAGTGGTTGTAATAGTCCTCCCCAACCCGCACGATTAGGACCAACTCTATCTTGAAGATAAGCAGCAACTTTTCGTTCTGCCCAAGTAGAATACATGGCCATGATCATCGTTACAGCAAATACCACAAAAATAATCACACTTTTTTCTACAATGAAGGCGGTACTACTATCCATTTTGTTTAGTATTTATTGGGTTACCATCTATTTTTTCGTTGTATGCAATCTCGGCCATACTAATTTTTTTACGGTCTTGATCTCTTCCTTGAAGAATACCTTTTTCAGTTTCAATCACTACTTTTTCAGTGGTGTTGTATTTTTTATTTTGGTTGATAACCGAATCTTTTTCGAATTTTCTTGGTCCTTCAATAACCCAATCCGAAACTTCTTTTTTATCAAAACGACACGTATTACAGATAAAATCTTCTACCTCGTGGTACTCGTCTTTTCTTGCGGTAACTCTTTGAATTTCGTTTCCAAACATCCAAACTGTTGTTTTTCCGCAACATCCTGGAGTAGTACATTCTCTATGAGCATTGAACGGTTTGTTAAACCAAACTCTCGATTTGAATCTAAATGTTTTATCAGTTAATGCTCCAACCGGACATACATCAATCATGTTTCCAGAGAACTCATTATCAATAGCTGCAGATACACAAGTCGAAATTTGAGAATGATCTCCACGGTTTAAAACTCCGTGAACTCTACCATCGGTTAATTGATCGGCAACTTCTACACAGCGTTGGCATACAATGCAACGGTTCATGTGTAATTGAATTTTGTCGCCAATATTTTCTGGTTCGAATGTTCTTTTTTCTTCTATGAAACGCGTTTCCGATTTTCCGTGTTCGAAACTTAAGTTTTGCAAATCACATTCTCCCGCCTGATCGCAAACTGGGCAATCTAATGGGTGGTTGATTAAAAGAAATTCGGTTACCGCTTTACGCGCTTCCGTTACTCTTTCTGAAGATTTGCTGGCAACTTCCATTCCGTCTTGACATCCTGTTACACAAGATGCTACTAGTTTTGGCATTGGTCTTGGATCTGCTTCGCTACCTTTAGTTACATCAACTAAACAACAACGGCATTTTCCACCGGTACCTTTTAGTTTCGAATAATAACACATGGCTGGCGGAACAGATTCTCCACCAATCATTCGAGCTGCTTGCAGGATGGTTGTTCCTGGTGCTACTTCAATTTCTTGACCGTCTATGGTTACTTTCATTATAATTTTTGTTTTTTTAGTTTAAAGTTTAAAGTTTCATTTTGTACAATTTGAAACTTAAATAACTTGAAACCGGAAACTATTTTTAAACTTCTTGCTTTGTTATTAAATGCCTTACTTTTTCAAAAGGTTCAGCAACAAAGTGATCTCTATTTTTCACTTTTTCTGGGAAACGAATGTGGTATTCAAACTCGTCTCTAAAATGGCGAATTGCCGCAGCAACTGGCCAAGAAGCAGCATCCCCTAATGGGCAGATGGTGTTTCCTTCAATTTTAGATTGGATGCTCCATAACAATTCGATATCCTCTTCACGACCTTGGCCGTTTTCAATTCTCCACAATACTTTTTCTAACCATCCTGTTCCTTCTCTACATGGCGTACATTGTCCGCAGCTTTCATGGTGGTAAAATCTTGAAAAATTCCAGGTGTTACGCACAATACAAGCTCTGTCATCATATACAATAAATCCGCCTGAACCTAGCATCGATCCGGTTGCAAAACCTCCGTCAGATAAACTTTCGTAAGTCATTAATCGGTCTTCGCCAGCAGCCGTTTTATAGATTAAATTTGCTGGTAAAATAGGCACCGAACTTCCTCCAGGCACCAATGCCTTAAGCGGTCTATCGGTTTGCATTCCTCCACAATATTCATCCGAATTCATGAATTCATAAACAGATAATCCCAATTCAATTTCGTAAACACCTTGGTTTTTAATATTTCCAGAAGCCGAAATTAATTTGGTTCCTGTAGAACGGCCTATTCCTATTCCCGCATAATCAGCACCCGAATTATTTACAATCCATGGCACAGCAGCAATTGTTTCAACATTATTTACAACGGTTGGATTTTGCCAAAGTCCTTTTACAGCTGGAAATGGTGGTTTTAATCTAGGATTTCCTCGATTTCCTTCTAAACTTTCTAATAAAGCCGTTTCTTCACCGCATATGTAGGCACCAGCACCAATTTGAACATAAAGTTCTAAATCGTATCCAGATCCTAATATATTTTTACCCAACCACCCAGCAGCTTTTGCTTCGGCGATGGCTTTTTCTAATATTTTATATACCCACATATATTCTCCACGAATGTAGATATACGATAGGTTGGCACCCAATGCGTAACTTGAAGTAATCATTCCTTCTATTAATAAGTGCGGAATGTATTCCATTAAGAAACGGTCTTTAAAAGTACCTGGTTCCGATTCGTCTGCATTACAAACTAAATGTCTTGGGTTACCTGATTTTTTTTCGATGAAACTCCATTTCATTCCGGCTGGAAATCCTGCGCCACCACGACCACGAAGTCCCGAAGTTTTTACTTCTTCTACAACTTCATCCGGGGTCATTTTTTTCAACGCTTTTTCTACAGATGCATAACCGCCTTCTTTGCGATATACTTCATAAGTTTTTATCCCCGGAACATTGATTTTGTCTAATAATATTTTTCTTCCCATGATACTATTTATCGTGTAAAGTGATTTTTCCGTCTTTACAGTCAGTTATTAACTGATCAATTTTTTCTTTGGTTAAATGCTCTTGGTAAAAGTCTCCCAATTGCATCATTGGCGCATATCCACAAGCACCTAGACATTCCACTCCGCGAACTTCAAATTGTCCGTCGGCAGTTGGTTCACCTACTTTTACTCCAAGTTTAGAACACGTGTAATCCATTAAATCTTCAACCCCATTTTGACAACATGGCGAAGTTTGACAAAATTCAAACATGTATTTTCCAATTGGTCTTTGGTTAAACATGGTGTAAAAAGTCACCACTTCAAAAACCTCAATAGGTTGTATTTCTAGAATTTCAGCTACTTTTATTTGTAAATCGGTACTTAACCAATTGTCATGAGCATCTTGAACTTCATGCAATACAGGAAGTAAAGCCGATTTCTTTTTGCCTTCTGGATAATGACTGATTAATTCATTGATGCGAGTCATCAAAGATTCAGTCATGTTTATTTCTTGTTTGATATGTGATCTTTCCATTTCTTAATTTTAGATTTAGGATTTAGGATTTAGATTTTTCAATCTGCATTCTAAATTCTGCATTCTGCAATCTTATTTTTTATGCGTCTAATTCTCCTGCAATTACATTTAAACTGGATAATATTACAATAGCATCCGATAACATGCCGCCTTTAATCATTTCGGTATACGCTTGGTAATAAATAAAGCATGGTCTTCTAAAGTGTAAACGGTATGGTGTTCTACTACCATCGGTTACTAAGTACATTCCTAATTCTCCGTTACCACCTTCTACAGCATGATAAATTTCGGCAACCGGAACTGGAACTTCACCCATCACAATTTTGAAGTGATAAATTAAACTTTCCATATTGTGGTATACATCTTCTTTTGGAGGAAGGTAGTAATCAGGAACATCAGCATGAATTGGACCTTCAGGTAATTTTGCTAATGCTTGACGGATGATGCTTATACTTTCCCAAACTTCTGCATTACGAACACAAAAACGATCGTAGGTATCTCCTGATTTTCCTACCGGAACTTCAAAATCAAAATCTTCATAAGAAGAATAAGGTTGTGCTTTTCTTACGTCGTAATCGATTCCTGCTGCTCTTAAATTTGGACCTGTTAATCCGTATTGCATAGCCAATTCCGCAGTTATTGGCCCTACATTTACCGTACGATCAATAAAGATTCTGTTTCTTTCGAATAGGTTTTCAAATTCTTTCCAAGCAACTGGAAAATCAGTTAAGAAAGTATCTAATTTTTTGAATGCCTCTTCAGACCATTCTCTTTCAAATCCACCAATTCTACCCATGTTGGTAGTCAATCGGGCACCACAAATCTCTTCGTAGATTTCGTATATTTTTTCTCTAAATTGAAATACATATAAAAATCCAGTATAGGCACCGGTATCAACACCAAGAATCGAATTACAAATTAAGTGATCTGCAATTCGAGCCAATTCCATTACGATAACTCTTAAATATTGGGCTCTTTTTGGAACTTCAATTTCTAATAATTTCTCAACAGTCATCCACCAAGCCATGTTATTGATAGGCGAAGAACAGTAGTTCATACGATCTGTCAAGACATTTACTTGATAAAAAGGACGGTTTTCTGCAATTTTTTCGAAGGCACGATGAATGTAACCAATAGTTGGTTCTGCATCAAGGATACGCTCTCCATCCATTAACAAGATATTTTGAAAAATACCATGTGTTGCCGGGTGCGTTGGCCCAAGATTTAGTATTGAAAGTTCGCTTCCGTCTTCGTTGCGCGTCTGTTCAATGATTTTGGCATAGCGATGCTCTGGTAATAATAATAAGTCTGACATCTTTAATTATAAATTGATAATTGATAATTATCCATTATTTGCTGTTCTTCCAAAGAAACGATCGTCTTTATCTGTTCTTCCGCCATCTTCCATTGGGAATTCTTTACGCATTGGATGTGAAACCATCTCCGGCATATTTAAAATTCGTTTCAACTGTGGATGGCCAATAAAATTAATGCCATAAAAATCGAAAGTTTCTCTTTCCATCCAATTGGCAGTTAAAAATAAATCGGTAATTGTATTTACTTCTGGATTTTCTCCCGATAAATAAGTGGTGATTCTTAATCGAACATTTTCTACCCAATTGTGCAGGTGATACACTACAGCAAACTGATGGCTTGCTTCATTTTCTGGATAGTGCACTCCACATAAATCGGTTAGGAAATGGAAGTTTAAATCTTCTTCAACTTTAAGGGTTCGAATTACTTCGTGAATTGCATCAGGGGTAGCTTCGAAAGAAAAAATATCGCGACTCATTTGAAAGTTCAAAACTTTATCGCCAAATGTTTTGATTAATTTTTCTTGTATTGTGTTCGTTTCTAAAGCCATATTATAGGTTATAAGAAGCTAATAATTCTTTATATTCTGGTGAATTTCTTCGTCTTACCGATTCGTTCTTTACCAATTCTTGCAACTGCATTACACCGTCTACAATTTGTTCTGGTCTTGGAGGACAACCCGGAACATATACATCTACAGGGATCACTTTATCTATTCCTTGCAAAACAGAATAGGTGTCAAAAACTCCACCTGATGTAGCGCATGCCCCTACAGCAATTACCCATCTTGGCTCGCTCATTTGCTCGTATACTTGACGTAAAATAGGGGCCATTTTTTTAGAAATAGTTCCCATAACCAATAACATATCCGCTTGACGAGGAGAAAAACTCACACGCTCCATTCCAAAACGAGCTAAGTCATAATGCGATGCCATTGTTGCCATGAATTCAATTCCGCAACAAGAAGTTGCAAATGGAAGAGGCCAAAGCGAATTGGCTCTAGCTAATCCAACAACATCGTTAAGCTTTGTTGCAAAAAATCCTTCTCCTGTAACTCCTTCTGGAGGAGCAACCATATTTATTTTAGAATCACTCATTTTATAATTCGTAATTAAATTCAATATTAATTATTCCCACTCTAGGGCTTTCTTTTTGATAATATAAAAGAATCCTACCAAAAGCAATAACATAAAAACAATCATTTTTAGCATACCATCAAGGCCTAATTCTTTAAAATTTATTGCCCAAGGATATAAAAAGATAACCTCCACATCAAAAAGCACAAAAAGTATGGCTACCAAAAAATATTTAACAGAAAATGGGATACGCGCATTTCCTACAGATTCTATTCCACACTCAAAGTTTTTGTCTTTATTTTTTGAATGTCTTTTTGGACCTAAAAAGCTTGATCCAATGATAGTTGCAACAACAAATCCTATTGCAAGAAGTGCTTGCATTAGTATTGGAATATAGTCATGTTGTGTAGATTGCATAGCGTAATTCTTTTAGTCTTTTTTAAAATTTGCACAAATATACATTGCATTATTTAATTCGCAAAAACCTAGGGTTAATCGTTTCATAAATATTGGTTAAAATCAGCTATTTAAACCAATTCTAAATAAAATAATTAGGTATAAAAAAACGCCCCAATTTATTGGGGCGTTTAACCATTAGGTAACCAAAAAATAATATATATTAGTCTTCGATAACTACTACTTGAGCAGCCACTTTACCTTTTCTTCCTTCTTCTTCTTCGTAAGAAACTTTATCACCTTCATTTAGTGACTCCGCTTTAATACCTGTAGCATGAACGAAAATGTCTTTTCCATTTTCATCATCTGTAATGAATCCGTAACCTTTTGATTCATTGAAAAATTTAACTGTTCCTGTGCGCATTTTATAATGTAAAAAATTAATAATGTTCAAAGATATACTTATTTATGACATAGCAAACAAAAAATAAATAAAAAATGAAAATATTTTTAACAAAGTTGATTTATAAATGAATGATTTTCAAGTAAATATTTGAATAATTTTCAGTAAATGAAATAAAAAAGCAGTTATTTTTTATTATTTAAATAACTGCTTTCAAACTAGTTGCGAATTTAATATTAATTACCTCATATCCAATTTGATATGTAATTCGTTCAATTGCAAATCATCAATTACTGATGGAGCGTCAATCATTACATCTCTACCTGAATTGTTTTTTGGGAACGCAATAAAATCTCTTATAGTTTCTTGACCGCCAAGAATGGCTACCAATCGATCCAATCCAAAGGCTAGACCTCCATGGGGTGGCGCTCCAAATTGGAAGGCATCCATTAAGAATCCAAATTGATTGCGGGCTTCTTCTTCGGTGAAACCTAAATATTTAAACATCAATTGTTGGGTTGCTTTATCATGTATACGGATCGAACCTCCACCAATTTCATTTCCATTTAAAACCATATCATAAGCATTAGCACGAACTTTACCTGGGTTGGTTGCTAGCAATTCCATGTCTTCTGGTTTAGGAGACGTAAATGGATGGTGCATTGCATGCCATCTTCCTGATTCTTCATCTAATTCTAATAATGGAAAATCAACGACCCATAACGGAGCAAATTCGGCTGGATTTCTTAATCCCAAACGCGTTGCTAATTCCATTCTCAATGCTGAAAGTTGTGTTCTTGTTTTATCTGCTGGGCCCGAAAGCACAAAAATCATATCACCTGCTTTAGCGCCTGTAGCTTTTGCCCATTGCGCTAAATCGGCTTGATCGTAAAATTTATCTACCGATGATTTATAAGTTCCGTCTTCTTCACATTTTACATAAACCATTCCTGAAGCACCAATTTGTGGACGTCTTACCCAATCAATTAGGGCATCAATTTCTTTTCTTGTAAAAGCGGCACAACCTGGAGCAGCAATACCAACTACTAATTCGGCCGAATTAAATACTGGAAATTCTCTATGTTGCGCAACGGCATTTAATTCACCAAATTCCATCCCGAAGCGGATATCTGGCTTATCATTTCCGTAGGTTTTCATGGCGTAATCGTAGGTCATTCTTGGGAATTTTTCAACCTCCAAGCCGTGTATTTCTTTCAGTAAATGTCGGGTTAATCCTTCAAAAACATTTAAGATATCTTCTTGTTCTACAAAGGCCATTTCGCAATCGATTTGAGTGAACTCTGGTTGTCTATCGGCACGCAAATCTTCATCACGGAAACATTTCACAATTTGAAAATACTTATCCATTCCACCCACCATCAATAACTGCTTGAAAGTTTGTGGTGATTGCGGAAGTGCATAAAATTGACCTTCATTCATACGGCTAGGAACCACAAAATCTCTTGCTCCTTCGGGAGTAGATTTAATTAAATAAGGCGTTTCTACTTCGCAGAAATCTAAATTAGAAAGGTAATTTCTTACCGCTTGCGCTACTTTATGACGAAAAAGCAAACTATTTTTTACTGGGTTTCTTCTTATATCTAGGTAACGGTATTTCATTCGGATGTCTTCACCACCGTCGGTTTCATCTTCTATAGTAAACGGCGGAGTTAGGGAAGCGTTAAGAATTGTCATTTCGGTTACCAAAATTTCGATATCTCCCGTTGGGATATTTTTATTTTTGGCTTCACGCTCAATAACGGTTCCTTTTACCTGGATGACAAACTCTCTTCCAAGAGTTTTAGCCAATTCGAAAACGCTTTTTTCTGAACGACTTTCGTCAAATAATAATTGCGTAATTCCATAACGGTCGCGCAAATCCACCCAATTCATGAATCCTTTATCTCTTGATTTTTGAACCCATCCGGCAAGGGTAACTTGGGCATTAACATGACTAGCGTTTAATTCGCCACAATTATGACTTCTATACATTTGGAATATTTTTTTATAAATAACAGTTCGAACCTTCGGTCTCGGATGCAAAAGTAAAAAACTTCCAACGAAATAAACACTAAATTTTTCTTAATGATGAAATGACATAAATAAATTTGGTTACTTTTGGTTTTATTAATTATCAAAAAAAATAATATGAAAAAAATAGTTTTAATTTTATGTGCAATAGCGATGACTTCATTTGGGTTTGCACAAGAAAAGGTAAATTTTCAGGCAGAGATTGCAAATAGAAATGGAGATGTTATTTACATTAAAGACAATAAAAATGCAATTGTAAAAGAAATTAAAATTGACAAGAATGGTTTGTTTTCTGACAAATTTGATGTTAAAGATGGTTTTTATGTTATGTTCGACGGGCAAGAATATGCACAATTATTTTTGAAACCAGGATTTGATTTAAAATTAAAAATGGATGCAAAACTATTTGACGAAACTCTTTCTTATACAGGAAAAGGATCAGGAGAAAACAACTTCTTAGCTCAGCAAGCAATAAACAACGAAGTTTTTGGAACTGAAAACTTTGAAAAAGATAAAGATGCATTTTATTTGGCCTTTGATGAAAAAAAGAAAGTTGATTTTGAAAAATTAGAAAAAGGTGATTTTGATCCTAATTTTAAAGCTCAAGTTAAAAAGAACATGACACAAGAATTTTTTGGGATGCAAATGGAGTACAAATCTTCACAAGCTCTTAAAAATGTTGTAGGAAAAACAGCACCAACTTTTGATTATGAAAATCACGCTGGTGGTAAAACTAAATTATCAGATTTAGCAGGTAAGTATGTTTATATTGATGTATGGGCAACTTGGTGTGGACCTTGCAGAGGAGAAATTCCTTTTCTTCAAAAAATTGAAGAAAAATACCACGATAAAAAAATTGCATTTGTAAGTATTTCTGTTGATGAAGATAAAGACCACGAAAAATGGAAAAAATTCGTCACTGATAAATCACTTGGTGGAATTCAATTATTTGCAGATAAAAACTGGTATTCTGAATTTATTACCTCATTTGGAATTAATTCAATTCCAAGATTTATATTAATTGATCCAAAAGGTGTTGTGCTTAGTGCAGATGAATTAAGACCATCAGATTCTAAATTACAAGAAAAATTAGACAGCTTATTGAACTAATTTTAAATATTAATATAAAAAAGGGCGTTTCATTTGAAACGCCCTTTTTTTACACTCATGTTTTTGTCACATTGAGCTTGTCGAAATGACCAAAGAAATTAAATTATTCTTCTGTAGTTATTCTTGATTGTCTTTGATCACGAAGCCAATATTTAACTCGTTTTACCAAGTAGAACATTACAGGAACCATAATTAATGTCAAGACGGTTGCATAGGTTAATCCGAAGATAATGGTCCAGGCTAATGGGCCCCAGAATATTACATTATCACCACCAATGAATAGGTGTGGATTTAAATCGGTAATTAATCCGAAGAAGTCAAAGTTTAACCCAATTGCCAAAGGAATTAATCCTAATACTGCAGTTAATGCTGTTAATAATACTGGTCTTAAACGTGATTTTCCTGATTCGATAATCACTTCTTTTATTTCCTCTAATGATAAATCATCATGGCTTTCTAGCTTTTTATCGGCTACTTTTTTATCTAATAATAACACAAAAAAGTCCATTAATACAATTCCGTTTTTCACTACAATTCCGGCTAATGAGATGATTCCCATCATGGTCATAAGAATTACGAAATCCATTCCTGCAATGACATATCCGTAGAATACACCACTAAAACTTAAGATTACGGTAAACAAAATAACCATCGTTTTTGAAACGGAATTAAACTGTAAAACGATAATAATTGTGATTCCCGCCAACGCTAAGAATAAAGCATACATTAGGAAACTTTGATTTTTTCCTTGCTCTTCTTGAACTCCCGAAAACGAGTAGCTAACTGTTTTTGGTAACTCAAATCCTTTTAATTCGGTTTTAATTTGTTTTGTGATTTCATCTCCGTTATAACCTGTCAATACATTTGAATAAACCGTCATTACACGTTTTTGGTTTTTTCTTTTGATTTGGTTATAGGTAGTTGTTTTTTCTGTTTGTGAAACGGCAGAAATTGGCACTTGCATCATTTGTCCATTATTCTGGTTTCTAAAAGTTAGCGATTGATTGAAAAGAATATTTTCGTTCTTGCGCTGGTCGTCTTGCATACGCATGGTAATGTTATAATCGTCATCACCTTCTTTGTAAGTAGAAATTTCTTGGCCATAAACAGAACGGCGCAAATTAAATCCTATTTGTCCTGTTGAAACACCAAGACTTCCTGCATTTACTCGATCAACTTTTACTTCTAGCTCCGGACTTTCTTTATTTACATCCACACTTAATTTTTCAATTCCTGGGATGTTTTTGGCATTGATAAAAGCAATCATTTTATCAGCTTCTCTCAACATTTCGTCATAATCAGTTCCTGTTAATTGAATACTAATAGGATAACCTGCTGGAGGTCCATCTGCATTTTTTTCAACAATAACAGTAGCGCCTGCAATTCCTTTTACTTTACTTCGAATTTCTTCTAATATGTCTGCAGTATTTATTCCTTTACGGAATTTGAATTCAGAAAAATTCACGGTTACTTTCCCTTTGTAAGGCGTTTCAGAAGCCGATCCTGCATCAACATTTGGATTACCGGCACCAACACCAACTTGAGAAACAATTGATTCAGCTAAGAAGTTTTTCTCAGTATCCTCTTCAACATACTTACTTAAAATGCTGATTACTTGTTTTTCTACAAATAAGGTAGCTTTGTTCGTTTTAGCAATATCAGTCCCTTGTGGATATTCAATGTAAGCAATTACTTGATTTGGAATATTATCTGGGAAAAACAATACTTTTCTTGGGAAAATTCCAAGTAACATAAATGAGAAAACTAACATTCCAATAATTCCTGCCAAGGCTAACCAAGCTTTTCGGCCGGTTAATATTTTAGCTAAGAAGCTTTTGTATTTGTCTTCCATTTTTGGAAAGAAACTGTACTGAAAATCCTGAGTCCATTGGTATAATTTTAATTTGTATAACCACATCAATCCTAAAGAAATAATGGCTAAATGGCCAATCCCTCGTGCTAATTTAGAATCAAATATATTTCCGATAAGGACAAAAATAACAGCAATAATTGTAAAAATTATGGTGTATAATTTTGCCGATTTTTTAGTTACATTTCTATCTGTAGTATCCATAGAACCTCCGGTCATGGCGGCATTTACGACCATCGCCACAAACAATGAAGCTGTTAGTGTTACAGTTAATGTAATTGGGAAATATTTCATGAATTTACCCATTGTTCCAGGCCATAACAAGAATGGTAAAAAGGCCATTAATGTGGTTGCTGTTGATGAAATTACTGGCCAAGCGATTTCACCAATTCCAATTTTGGAAGCTGAAACGCGATCCATTCCTTTTTGCATGTTGGCAAATACATTGTCAACCACCACAATTCCGTCGTCAACAAGCATACCTAATCCCATTACTAAACCAAAAAGTACCATGGTATTTAAGGTTAATCCAAATGCAGATAGAATACTAAACGCCATCAACATTGATAAAGGAATTGCAGCTCCAACAAATAAGGAGTTTCTTAATCCCATGGTAAACATTAACACAATCATTACCAACACAATTCCAAAAATGATGTGGTTGGATAGTTCGTCTACTTGGTGTTCAACTCTTGATGATTGGTCGTTTGTTAATTGTAATTCAAGGTTAGAAGGCAAATACGATGTTTTTGCTTTTTCAAGTTTCTCTTTTACTTGCTCAATCGCAGAAATCATATTTTGATTGGAACGCTTTTTCACGTTTAACATAACAACTTCTTTCCCCGATTCACGAGCATAAGTAGTTTTTTCTTTTTCTTTAAAACTAATAGTTGCTATGTCTTTAAGGTAAACAGTACCTCCATAAGACTTGACAATAATATTTTCTAATTCTTTTGGGTCTTTAATTTCCCCTACAATTCTAATGTTGTTTCTAGAACCTTGTGAAATCAAATTTCCACCCGAAAGGGTCATGTTTTCATATTTCACTGCGTTTTGAATTTCGTCAAAAGAAACTTGAGCAGCGGTCATTTTGAAAATATCAACTGCAATTTCAACCTCTTTATCATCCACTCCAAGTATCTCTACTTTTTTAACTTCTGGTATTTCTTCAATATCGTCTTGAAGCAATTCACCATACTTTTTAAGTTGTTGTGTAGTGTAATTTCCTTTTAAGTTGATGTTTAAAATAGGCACTTCTTCCGAAATATTTAATTCGAAAACATTAGGTTCCACTTTACTTCCATTGTCTAAATTTGGCCAATCGGTATCTGCTTTTGAGAAATCTACTTTGTCTTTAATTTTAACTTTTGCATCCTCAATAGTTACTTTATCGGCAAACTCTACGATGATCATCCCATAATCTTGAAATGAACTTGAAGTAATTTTTTCAACACCCGAAATGTTTTTAAACTCCTTTTCAAGTGGTTTAATTACTAATTTTTCAACATCCTCGGCTGAATTTCCAGGAAAAACAGTAGAAATATACACCTTGTTTTCAATGATTTCAGGAAAATCCTCACGAGGCATTGTGATATAAGCAACTGTACCTGTGATTACAATTAACAAGGTCAAAATATAAACAGTAACTCGATTATCTACTGCCCAATTTGAAATACTAAATTCTTTATTTTTATGACTCATAATTTTAGTTTCATGTTTCAAGTTTGAAGTTTAAAGTTTCAGCTGGAGCTAAAAATCTTTAAACCTTAAACTTTAAACAATTTAATTTAGAAGTTAAGTTTCATTCCTTCAGAAATACTATTTACACCTTCTGTTACGATGATGTCATTTGCAGATAAACCGCTTACTATTTCAGTTACATTATCTGATGATTTTCCTATTTCTACAAGTACTTTTTTAGCAGTTCCAGTCTTACCATTTGAATTAGCAACTATAAAAACAAATTTATTTTTTTCGCCATCTTCTTGTACCACATTTGTTGGAACTACGATAGCTTTTTTGTTGCTATAATCCATGATTTTTAAATTCGCAACTTGATTAGGGCGTAACAAGTTTTCTGGATTTGGAACACCAACTTCAATTCCGAAACTTCTGTTGTTTGGATTGATGAAATTACCCACTTGACGCACTTTACCTTTATAGGTTTTACCTAATGATTTTAAAAATACATCCACTTCGGTTCCTACTTTTAATTTTCCAATGTAAGATTCAGGAACTGTAGTTGATACATACATATTACCTAAATTCACTATTCTCATTAATCCTTGTTGGCTTGGTGCTACAACTTGTCCTCTTTCGGCATAAACTTCATCGATTGTACCACTAAATGGAGCACGAATTACAGTTTTAGACAACTGTGCTCTCATTTGAGCAACTCCTTTTTGTGCAGAAATCATTTGAGTTTGAGCTTGAAGAAATTGAATTTCTGAACCAATTTTTTTAGCCCATAGATTTTTTTGTCTTTCAAAAGAAGTTTTAGCTAATGCATATTGATTTTCTAGACTAGCTAATTGTTGACTCATTCCGGCATCATCAATGCGACCTAATATTTGCCCTTTCGATACTCTTTGTCCTGCTTTAACATTTAATGAGGTTAAAGTTCCGCTAAATTCAGGCTGAATTAATATGTTTTCTTTGGTATCTACATCACCTTGAATTTCTAAATAGTGATTAAAAACAGTATCTTTTACTTGTAACACTGAAACTAATGCTTCTTCTTTTTTTACATCTAATGTTGCAAGCGCCTCTTCAATTTTTGCAATATCTGCTTGCAAAGCACTTTTTTTAGCTTGAAGTTCTTTTATGTTTTTAGATTCAATTAAATTTTCAATTGACTGATTTGTTTCTTTTCCACCGCACGATAATAGAAGGATAGAAAGCGCTGATATTGATAGTAATTTTCTCATTTTATTTTGAATGTTTATTAGTTTTTGTTTAGTAATTTTTCCAATGTGGCTCTTTTGTTGATTACATCAAGCATGGTTTGCAAATAAGTTTGCTGTGCAGCATAAAGTTGTTCTTGTGCTTTGGTTAACTCGAAACTGCTTGCCAAACCTTCTTTAAACTTAATTTGATTTTTATTTTCAATTCGCTCTGCTAAATTCAAATTGCTTTTTGAAGTTGTCAATTGCTCTAAACTAAATTCGTAATCGCTTTTTGCTTTTTCAAATTGTAATTTTAGTTGTTGTTCAGTTTGTGTTAACTGTGTTTTTGATTGTTCTAAAGCTATTTTAGCTTGTTGGGTTCTTGAGCTTCTTCCTAAACTACTAAAAATAGGTACATTTAAATTCACACCCACATTTGAAAAGTTGAAATATCTTTGCCCTTGATTTAAAAAAGTAAATTCATTACCAAAGGAGTTATATCCAAAGTTTACTGCTGCCCCAAGCGAGGGAAGCGCTTTACTTTTTTCTAATTTTAATAGCAATTCTTTACTTGTTAATAGGTTTTGTCCTATCTTGTAATCAATAGTATTGGTTACGTCGAAGTCTGCTTTAAGCAGTTCCAAATCAACATTGTTTTGTGATAAAACATCCAATTTATCTTTCAGTATTAGTTCATTTAGTAGATCGATTCCTAAAACAAGTTTCAACATATTATTGGCAATTGTTTTTTGACGCTTCACATTTTCTAATGAGCTATTAATTGATGCCAAAGTAATTTGCAACTGTTCTACATTTTCTTCTTCTATTAATCCGTTTTTGTATATCTCTTTGGTATCCGAATAAGTCTTTTCTAAAATTGTTTTGTTTTTTTGCAAAATCAAAATACTTTCATCAGCCAAAAGCACATTTCCATATGTATTGATGACAATTTCTTTAATTTCTTGATCTGTTTTTAATTTAGCATTTTCAGAAATTTTCAAATAGGTTTTAGCCGATTGCAATCCAACCAAATAAGAACCATCAAAAAGTAACTGACTCAAAGTTAAACTAGAACTTAAATTGTGATTAGTTCCAAAAGCTACTTCAGCAAATTCACCTGGTTGACCACCAAAAATCTCCGCTGGAATTAATGATCTTTGTATTTGAATGTTGTTTTGATAGCCAATATTTCCATTAATTTGTGGAAGCCCCATGGTTGTAGTTTCCCACTTTTTTTGTTTAGCGGCCTCAATATCTCTATTGGCATTTTTTGCCGAATAATTGTTTTGAATGGCATGTTCTATAGCTTCTTTTAGTGTAAATGTATAAGACTCTTTTTTTTCTTGAGCCTTTAAAACACTTACAATAAGTAAAAGAGAAACTACAACGAGATTGTTTTTCATGAATTTAGGTGTTATTTATATTTGATAATTGTTTTTCTAGTTCTATAATTCCATTAGATGTTGAAAGTGCTCTTGTGTGATATTCTAGCGCTTGCATTTCAAGTTTTAAGGATTCACTTTCTAATTGTATGGTTTCTTTTATGGAAAAAATTAATGTGTAATAAAATCTTACAAAAGATTCAACATCTATATTTTTTCTGTACAATCCTTGAGCAATCCCTTTATTGATGTTTTGGGTAAATAAATCGGTACAATCGTCTAATTCATTTGCAATTAGTTTCTCATATATTTCAGGGTAATGTTTTTTTAATTGATAAACTGGCGAGGCTTCGTAGGTTTGAAAAGTATCTCGCATCATTTTTACAATCTCAAAATTTTCTTCAATTGCATTGTAATTTTTTGAAATGATATTATCAATTGTACAATGAATGTTTTGGTGAACAATTTCAGTTCCTTCTTCAATAAGCGCTTCTTTATTGCTAAAGTATTTGTAAATTGTTTTTTTAGAGATACACATTTCACAGGCAATATCATCCATAGTTACACTCTTGAAACCCAGTTTCAAGAACATATCTGTTGCTTTTTTGATGATTTTGTCTTTCAATCTATAATTTTTTGAAGTGCAAATATAGAGTGGAAACTTTTAATACTAAAATAGTTTCCAATGTATTTACATAAATTTAACATTAGAGTTGTTTTCTCTTTTATTGTTTAAAGTTTTTTAACTTACTTTGTACAAGCTGAAACTTTAATCATAAAAGAATAATTAATGCATTCTATTTCCCATTATCAAGAATTAATTTCAAGTTATTTTTCAAATTTACATTTGACTAAAGAACCCAAAAATTTATACGAACCAATTGAATATATTTTAGCCCTTGGTGGAAAAAGAATGCGTCCTGTTTTGACATTAATGGCAACTGAAGTTTTTGATGTTGATTGTAAAAAAGCATTGGCAGCAGCTACAGCAGTTGAGGTTTTTCATAATTTTTCTTTAGTTCATGACGATATTATGGACGATGCGCCATTGCGAAGAGGGAATAAAACGGTTCATGAAAAATGGAATATCAATACTGGAATTCTTTCGGGTGATGCGATGTTAATTTTGGCGTATCAACATTTTGAAGAATACGAACCAAAGATATTTAGAGATCTTGCCACCTTATTTAGTAAAACCGCTTTAGAAGTATGTGAAGGACAACAATACGACGTTGATTTTGAGACTAGAGATGATGTTACCATTTCAGAATATCTTAAAATGATCGAATATAAAACAGCAGTTTTAGTTGCAGCCGCTATGAAAATGGGAGCTATTGTAGCCGAAACTTCCTCTGAAAATGCCAATTTAATTTATGACTTCGGATTAAATCTTGGTATCGCTTTCCAGTTGCAAGATGATTATTTGGATGCTTTTGGTGATCCAAAAACTTTTGGCAAGCAAGTGGGTGGAGATATTATCGAAAACAAAAAAACCTATTTATATTTAAAAGCGATTGAATTTTCTGATGCCGATCAAAAAAACCAATTAATGCAATTATTTTCCATTCAACTTTCTGATAATGAAAGTAAAATTGCTACTGTGAAAGAGTTATTTAATACTACTGGAGCTTCAAAAGCTTCACAGCAAGCAATTCAAGAGTATACCTTAAAGGCTTTTGATACTTTAAATAGTATGTCCATTTCTGAAGATAAGAAATCTATTTTACGTGCTTTTGGTGAAAATCTTATGAAAAGAAATGTCTAGTTTTATTGCTCCAATTTCAACAGATAACTTGCTTTCTGAAGCCGAAAAGGAAGCACTTTATTCAAAGTTAATTGAGCAATTAAATAAGGATTTTAATTTTGCCAATGAGCCAATTGACTTACCTTTAAG
>CAMCBB010000010.1 GCA_945872875.1 Flavobacterium psychrophilum | reverse complement strand
GAATTATTAGCAAAAGGAATAAAATACCTTTTCGGAGCCTTACCCTTAATGTTTTTGGGACCAAGTGTTTTTTACAACGCATTAATGAACAAACAAAACAACTGGCATTATTTGGTTTTAGTTATTGGTTGTGCCATTTGTATCACTTCTGTTTTTTTAGCGTTTAAAGGATTAAAAACAATGACCGATGCTTTATTCAATGATAAATAACCTTATGAAAAAACTTCTATTTCTTTTAACCCTTTCTCTTTTTTCCTGCCAAAAGCAAGTGGAATGCAATCCAAAAGAATTTAAAACAGGAACCTTTCGATTTGAACAAGTTGTAAATGGCAAAAAAGAAATTACTTTGTTCACAAGAACAGAAAACCTTCAAATAGAAACCTATCACGAAAGAACAGATACCGCTTCGGTTCGTTGGGTAAACGACTACGAATTTATTCTTCAAAAACTAAAGCCTCGAAATAGAGCAGAGAAAAAAGCTATTAGCATGCGAATTCTTTCTACCAAAGGCAAAAGCTATACTTTTGAATATTCGTTTGTTGGAGAATCAAAAAAACAAATGGGAACTGTAACAAAAACCAATTAATCTCGTAAAACTACTTTATACATTTTCAAATAAAACTCATGACAGAATTAATTTCCAACCCAAATGCCTGGGTAGCGCTACTTACACTTACTTTCCTAGAAATCATTTTAGGAATAGATAATATTGTTTTTTTATCTATTGTTTCAGGGAAACTTCCAGAAAAAGAACAACCCAAAGCACGAAAAATAGGTTTGGCACTTGCTATGGTTTTCCGAATCATATTGTTGTTTGGAATCACTTGGGTACTGAGTTTGCAGGAAACCTTATTCCATGTCAACTTTGGATTTTTTGAAGCCCATGTAACCGGTCAGAGTTTGATTATTTTTGGTGGAGGCTTGTTTTTATTATATAAATCGGTTTCTGAAATTCACCACAAAATGGAAGGCGAAGAAGAAGGAACCAAAGGAAAATCGGCCTCTGGCCTATCCAATGCCATTATCCAAATTGCCTTATTAAACATTGTCTTTTCATTTGATAGTATTTTAACTGCAATCGGAATGATTAGCATGAAAAGCCCAGCAGAAGGTGGATTTGGTCCAACAGGCGCTATAGAGATTATGATTTTATCGGTAGTAATTTCAATAGCAATTATGATGATTTTTGCAGGACCCGTTTCTAAATTCGTTAACGAGCACCCAACCATTCAAATCCTTGGATTGTCCTTCCTAATCTTAATTGGAGTGATGTTGCTTGCCGAAGGTTCGCACTTGGCACACTTCCGTTTTGGCAACGATGTAGAGGTTACCAGCATCCCGAAAGGCTATTTGTATTTTGCTATTTTCTTCTCTTTGTTTGTGGAATTTCTCAACATCAAAGTGCGCAAAAACAGCAAACCTGTTCAGCTACACAACAACGAAATCAAGGATGACAATCTAAAAGATACCGATATTAATAATTAGTAGCGAAACATTTGGGACTTATCCGCAATGGTATTTCCCGCTATTCATTACAACAAAAAATGTCCCGAAACTATCGGGACATTTTTGTTTTCATTACTATCGGGGCTAAATAGTAAGCATTGTATTTTTAAAATATTAATTCTAAGACAAACCAATAATTTTACCATCTGCGTCAATATCAATTCGTTCTGCATTAGGAACCGCTGGTAAACCAGGCATGCGCATTACGTCGCCAAGTAGCGGCACAATAAAGCGAGCACCACTGGCAATTTCAAATTCTCGAACGGTAATCACAAAATCGGTTGGGCGACCAATTAACTTTTCATTATCCGAAAAACTGGCTGGAGTTTTGGCCATACAAACCGAAAAATCACCAAACCCTAACTCATTAATCATTTTTAATTGCGTTTTTGATTTAGGCGAAAACTCCACTGCCGAAGCACCATAAATCTCTTTTGCAACAGTAATTATTTTATGTTCTATCGAATCTTCTTTTTGATATAAAGGCTTGTAATTGGCTTTGCTATTTTCAATTTCAGTAATTACTTGCGTTGCCAATTCCGCCGATCCTTTTCCTCCAACAGAAAATGCCGTGCTCACAATAGCGGTCACCCCTTTCGTTAAACACAAGGCTTTTAGAGCCGCATATTCGGCTTCGGTATCATCTGGAAATGCGTTGATACACACCACAGGATTCAACCCAAACTTCTGCATGTTTTCGATATGCTTTTCAAGGTTGCAAAATCCTTTGGCAATAGCAGGAACATTTTCAGTTTTAAACTCTTCGGCACTTAAACCTGCATGGTGTTTTATTGCTCTAATGGTAGCTACTAAAACTACCGCATCGGGCTTCAATCCGGATTGTTCGCATTTAATATGTAAAAACTTTTCGGCACCTAAGTCAGCTCCGAATCCTGCTTCGGTCACGACATAATCACCCAATGAAAGACCCATTTTGGTTGCTATCGCTGTATTCGTTCCTTGCGCAATACTAGCAAATGGTCCGCCGTGCAAAATAGCCGGATTCCCTTCAAGGGTTTGCACTAAATTAGGTTTCAAAGCATCTTTAAGTAAAACAGCCATGGCTCCTACCACATTCAAATCGCGGGCAAAAATGGCTTTTCCATCAAAGGTTTTTCCAACAAATATATTTCCTAAGCGCAATTTTAGGTCTTCCATATCTTTAGAAAGACATAAAATCGCCATCACCTCAGAAGCAGGTGTAATATTAAAACCATCTTCACGCATCGTTCCGTTGGCTTTGGCTCCTACACCAATTATTATTTGGCGCAACGACCTATCATTCATATCCATCACTCGTTTCCATGCAATAGATTTCGGATCTAAATTCAACGAATATTTTGGATTTTGTAGGTTGTTATCAATCACCGCCGATAATAAATTATTGGCTTTTTCAATAGCCGAAAAATCACCCGTAAAATGCAAATTTATATCCTCCATTGGAACCACTTGAGCATAACCACCTCCAGCAGCACCACCTTTCATTCCAAAAACAGGTCCCAGCGAAGGCTCGCGCAATGCGGCAATCGCTTTTTTACCGATATAATTTAAGCCATCTGTCAAACCAATAGACATGGTGGTTTTGCCTTCACCGTATTTTGTTGGCGAAAGTGCCGAAACCAAGATTAATTTTCCTTTTGGCTTTTCTTCTTGTAGCTCTAAAGGTAACTTGGCCTTATACTTTCCGTAGTATTCTAAATCGTCTTCGGTGATGTTAATTTTTTCTGCAATTGCACGAATGTGTTGTAAAGTTGCGCTTTGCGCTATTTCAATATCGGATGGGAAATTTGACATTTTAAATTAATTTTGAGGTAGGTTGTAAAAGAAAATCTGCAAGGATATTCCTTGCAGATTTTATTATTCTAAACTAAGTGTTATTTGGCCGTCTTCATCAAATTCGGTTTTAATATCTTCCGAAATAGATTCTTCACCAATTACTTCTATCTCTTCTGGAACTTTTTCAACAGGCTCTTCAAAAGGAAGCGATTCTAATAAATTAACTTGTTTTAATTTATCTGTTGTCAATTGATTTCCTAGTGCTTTAATTCCTTTTACGGCAATAAATTGTTCTAAATCGATCGTTTGATTTTCTTTCTGAATTCCTTTTACTTTGGTGAAAACTACCTCAGCAACAGGCCTCCAATCGGTTGAAACGATTTCCAATTGGGATTTTTCGTGTTCGGTAATAAAAATCTCTTCCTTGTTTTCATTTTCTACCAAGAAACGTTTTATAAAATAACGCTCTTTTTCTCCGTCGTAATAAATCGTAGAAATCGGTTTCTTCGGATTCCATTTTTCTAAAACAATCATATCTTCATCAAAATGCGTAGTCAACTCTGGAATAATTGTTTTCAATTTACCTGTTTGATTGATAATCAACAAGCGATCATTGGGTCTAAATTCACCCAACAATTCCCCTCTTCCATCTACATTCAAACGCTGAACAGTGTCATCAAACCAAATTTTTCTAGGACGCAAAGTAGATATTCCTTTTTCCTTCAATTCGATTTTCTTGATTGGATATTTTGTAACCGTATTTCCTCTGGATGCACGACCTTTAATGGCAATATCGGTAAAATCAAGATCCCATTTCAGTTTTTTCACACTACCAACTTGACGCAGCAATATGGTAACTACTTCTGCTTCACCATTCGGGTTTGCAGAGAAATACAACACTTGTGAACCTGCAGTTTCTTGAGTTAAATCATAAAATTTATCCCGCGTAACTCCCGAAACATTAAAACGTTTTATGAAAGTAGAACCATTTTTACCATCACGGTAAATCATGTTGTAAATGGTACGCTTATCGTTTTTATCAAATACCGCAATATGAATGATGTCTTTACCTACAAACTTCTTATCATCAACTTTAGAGATCATTATTTTACCATCTCTCAAGAAAACAATTACATCATCAATATCCGAGCAATCGGCAACATATTCGTCTTTTTTCAAACCAGTTCCAAAGAAGCCTTCCTCTTTATTTACATAGAGTTTGGTGTTTCTTAAAACCACTTTGGTTGCTTCGATATTTTCAAAACTTCGCAACTCCGTTTGACGTTCTCTACCTTTTCCGTATTTCTCTTTTAATTTGATGAAATAATCAATGGCAAAATCTATAAGATTGTCTAAATGGTGTTGCACCTCCTTCATTTCGTCTTCTAACTTAGCAATGAAATCATCTGCTTTATCAGAGTCGAAACGGGTGATACGAATCATCGGAATTTGAGTCAACTTCTGTAAATCGTCGTCATTAATATCCCTTACAAAAGATTTTGTAAAGGGCTCAAATCGCTTATACATGTATTCGTATAGCGATTCTTTATCAGAATACAATTTGAAGTCAATATACATTTCTTCGCGAATGAATATTTTCTCTAAAGTAGAAAAATGCCATTTATTTTTAAGCTCTTCCAATTGAATTTCCAACTCTGCTTTTAACAATTGAACGGTTCTTTCAGTTGAAATTTTCAACATAGCAGAAACTCCAATAAACAAAGGCTTGTTGTCTTCAATAACACATCCTAAAGGCGCCACCGAAGTTTCGCAAGCTGTAAATGCATATAAGGCATCAATTGTTTTATCGGGGGAAACCCCAGGAAATAAGTGAATCAGAATTTCAACTTCAGCCGCAGTATTGTCTTCAATTTTCTTGATTTTGATTTTACCTTTTTCATTGGCTTTCAATATACTATCAATCAATGAGGAAGTATTTGTTGAAAACGGAATTTGAGTAATGACCAAAGTTTGCTTGTCGAATTGTGCAATTTTGGCACGAACACGAACACGGCCGCCTCGCATTCCATCATTATAATTGGAAACATCGGCAATACCGGCAGTTTGAAAATCAGGATATATAGTAAACGGCTTCCCTTTTAAAATCTTAACCGAAGCGTCAATTAACTCATTAAAGTTATGAGGTAAGACTTTGGTAGAAAGACCAACCGCAATTCCTTCGGCACCTTGAGCTAATAATAATGGGAATTTTACCGGTAAATTATTTGGTTCTGCACGACGCCCATCATAGGAAACTCCCCAATCGGTTATTTTTGGAGAATACAAAACTTCTAAAGCAAATTTTGACAAACGCGCTTCAATATATCGCGAAGCCGCAGCGCTATCCCCAGTTAGTATATTTCCCCAGTTTCCTTGGCAATCAATTAATAATTCTTTTTGACCAATTTGCACCATCGCATCTCCAATACTCGCATCTCCGTGGGGATGGTACTGCATGGTATGTCCTACTACATTGGCAACTTTGTTGTAACGGCCATCATCCAACTCTTTCAAAGAATGCATAATACGACGCTGAACCGGCTTAAATCCATCTTCAATAGCAGGAACGGCGCGCTCCAAAATTACATAAGACGCATAGTCCAAAAACCAATCTTTGTACATTCCAGTAACTTTGGTGATGGTATCCTCGGGGTTTTCGTCGTTTTCGTAAAAATGATTTCCGCCAGTAGAAACTATGTCTTCAAAACCTTCCTCAAAAGTTTCCTCTTGGGTAGATTCGTCCAACTCGTCGTTGGTTTCTTCAATATTATCTTCTTCTTCGTCTTTCATTTATGCTGACTATTTCAGTAATTATAGTGTATTTTATTAGGCTAATTCTTCGACTTTATCCAATTCGACTTTCAAATTGTTAATGATAAAGTTTTGTCTATCTGGTGTGTTTTTACCCATATAGAATTCCAGTAAAGTTTCGATAGAAGTAGCTTTGTCCAACATTACAGGATCTAAACGGATGCTTTCTCCAATGAAATTCTTAAACTCATCAGGTGATATTTCTCCCAATCCTTTAAATCGTGTGATCTCAGGTTTTGGCTTTAATTTTTCGATAGCATTTACGCGCTCTTCTTCGCTGTAACAATAGATGGTTTCTTTTTTATTTCGAACTCTAAATAAAGGTGTTTGCAAAATATACAAATGCCCTTCTTTGATCATTTCAGGAAAAAATTGCAAGAAAAAGGTAATTAACAACAAGCGAATGTGCATCCCGTCGACATCGGCATCGGTAGCAATTACAATATTGTTGTAACGCAAATCTTCAATACTTTCTTCAATATCTAATGCCGCTTGTAGCAAATTAAACTCTTCGTTTTCATATACGATTTTCTTGGTCATTCCATACGAATTCAAAGGCTTACCACGCAAACTAAAAACCGCTTGCGTATTCACATCTCTACTCTTGGTAATTGATCCCGAAGCCGAATCTCCCTCGGTAATAAAAAGGGTACTTTCTAAACTTCTTGGGTTTTTGGCATCGGTTAAATGCACTCTACAATCACGAAGTTTCTTGTTGTGTAAACTCGATTTTTTAGCACGATCTTTGGCTAATTTTCGAATTCCAGAAAGTTCTTTTCTTTCGCGTTCTGCTTGCAGAATTTTACGCAAAAGTAAATCGGCAGTCTCCGGATTCTTGTGCAAGAAGTTATCTAATTTGGTTGTGATAAAATCATGAATAAAAGTGCGAACTGTTGGTCCGTTGGGACCTACATCATTGGAACCTAATTTGGTTTTGGTTTGCGATTCAAATACCGGTTCTTCCACTTTAATAGACACCGCAGAAACAATTGATTTTCTAATATCGGAAGCTTCAAAACCTTTATTGTAATAATCACGAATAGTTTTTACTACCGCTTCACGAAAAGCATTTAAGTGTGTTCCACCTTGAGTTGTATTTTGTCCGTTTACAAACGAATGGTACTCTTCTGAATATTGTGATTTACTGTGCGTTAATGCAATTTCAATATCATCCCCTTCCAAGTGAATGATCGGATATTGCATGTCTTCTTCTGTGATTGTTTCTTCTAATAAATCTTTCAATCCAAATTCAGAAACATATTTTTCTCCGTTGTAGTATATTGTTAATCCGCGATTTAGATAACAATAATTTTTGAGCATTTTAACGACATACTCATTACGGTATTTGTATTTTTTGAAAATAACCTCATCGGCCACAAAGGCAACTTTAGTTCCTTTTCTTTTGGTAGACTCAACAATTTCTTCTTCTAAAACTAAATTTCCTTCAGAGAATTCAGCTGCTTTTTGTTGGTTATCTCTAACCGATTCAACTCGGAAATAGTTCGACAAAGCATTCACCGCTTTGGTACCTACTCCATTTAAACCAACTGATTTTTTAAATGCTTTAGAATCGTATTTACCTCCGGTATTCATTCTAGAAACTACATCCACCACCTTACCTAACGGAATTCCACGACCATAATCTCGAACAGTAACCAGCTTATCTTTGATGGTAACTTCAATTACTTTTCCAGCTCCCATGACAAACTCATCGATACAGTTATCGATAACTTCTTTTAGAAGAATATAAATTCCGTCATCGGGAGAAGATCCATCGCCAAGCTTCCCAATGTACATTCCGGGACGCATTCGAATGTGTTCTTTCCAATCGAGTGAGCGGATATTGTCTTCGGTATATAGATCTTGTTCTGCCATTTTTAAATAAATCGAATTTAATTGCGTTCTGTTCGGACTGGTCTTAAAGCATAAGTATCCGATTTGCTAATTTAGTGAAATTCGGTAGTGTTAAAAAGGAGATTTAGAGAAGTTATTAAGAATGTTTTTGACAATTTTTTAAGCTGGGAGAGTGAAGTTTGAAGCAAAAACATATAAAAAAACCGCAAAATTTCTTTTGCGGTTTTTGATTTATTTTATGTGGTTATTTCGTTTCGAGAAATGACTAAACGTTAAAACGGAAATGCATTACATCACCATCTTTTACGATGTATTCTTTCCCTTCTACACGCAATTTACCGGCTTCTTTTACTTTAGTTTCCGAACCAAAATTTGAAAAATCTTCGTAGGCAATAACCTCAGCACGAATGAATCCTTTTTCAAAATCGGTGTGAATTACCCCAGCTGCTTTTGGAGCGGTATCTCCGATGTTAATTGTCCAAGCGCGAACTTCTTTTACACCTGCCGTGAAGTACGTTTGTAATTTCAATAGTTTGTATGCTGCACGAATTAATACCGCAGATCCTGGCTCTGAAAGACCCATATCCTCTAAGAAAACTTGACGCTCTTCGTAGCTTTCTAACTCGGTAATATCAGCTTCTGCACCAACTGAAAGCACTATAACTTCTGCTTGTTCGTCTTTAACTAATTCACGAACTTGATCTACATATTTATTTCCATTAACTGCAGCTGCTTCATCTACATTACAAACATATAATACTGGCTTATTTGTAATTAACTGAAAATCTTGCATTAATTCTTCCTCATCATTATTTTGAGGGACCACGGTTCTTGCTGATTTCGCTTGAAACAATGCTTCACGAATTCGATCCAACAATGCTTTTTCTACTTGAGCTTCTTTATTTCCAGTTTTTGCAGCGCGATTAACTTTTTCTAAACGTTTTTCAACAGTTTCTAAATCTTTTAATTGCAACTCGATATCAATTGTTTCTTTATCACGCACCGGATTTACATTTCCATCCACATGCACAATATTGTCGTTATCAAAGCAACGCAAAACATGAATAATTGCATTACATTCTCTAATGTTTCCTAAGAATTGATTTCCAAGACCTTCTCCTTTACTTGCTCCTTTTACCAAACCTGCAATATCTACGATATCTACAGTTGCCATTTGAACACGCTCTGGCTTCACTAATTCTTCTAAACGAACAATTCTCGGATCGGGTACATTTACCACACCTATATTTGGTTCGATGGTACAAAAAGGAAAGTTTGCACTTTGCGCTTTTGCATTTGATAAACAATTAAATAAAGTTGATTTTCCTACATTAGGTAAGCCTACAATTCCTGCTTTCATTATGAATTTGTTTTAAAAGTGTGCAAATATACTTCTATTAATTGAAAGTTTAAAAGTTTTTGAAATACAATCTATTTATCTTTATGGTGCAAAAAAATCCCGAAGTAGGCCTCGGGATTCATTTCTATTTAAAAAATAAACTATTCGTTATGTAAAAACGATTGTCTATTTAATAAGGTCTCTTCACTTTCCACATGATTATCATCAGGAACGCAACAATCTACTGGACAAACCGCAGCACATTGTGGCTCTTCGTGAAACCCTTTACATTCGGTGCATTTACCAGGTACAATATAATAGATATCATCAGAAATTGGAGTTTGTGCTGCATCGGAATCGATTTCAGTTCCGTCTGGTAAAATTACTTTTCCTTTCAACTTGGTTCCATCTTTGTAACGCCAATCATCAGCTCCTTCGTAAATAGCTGTATTTGGACATTCTGGCTCGCAAGCTCCGCAATTAATACATTCGTCTGTAATTATTATCGCCATAACATTATATTTAGGAATTGAGATACTACCATTTGGAATTTAAAAAAATATTCGTAAATCCATAATCGTAAATCCTCAATACTTTTGTTTAATTTTGTGCAAAATTACAATCAAAACCATTCATATACAAGTCACAAATGTTACAAATCGATAAAAAAAAGTGTTTTATTGCTTTAGGAGAGTTTTTAAGTCAATTTTCATTAGATAATTCTACCAAAAACGCTGCCGTAAAAAACAATGATTTGTATTATGATGAATTTCTAAAATTAATTGAATTATCGCAATCGCATAATGGCTGGTTTACTCCTGAACAAGTATTTTTTGCTATTCAATCTTGGGCAGAAGCGTTAACAGAAGACAATTTAAACGAGTGGTTGTCCAACTATGATTTTAGTAATCTAAGACCTAAAACGGTTGGATTAATATTGGCTGGAAATATTCCGTTGGTAGGATTTCATGATTTTTTATCGGTGGTAATTTCCGGACATAAAGTACTGGTTAAAACTTCGTCAAACGATCAAAAGTTATTACCTTTTTTAGCTAATTATTTGATTTCTATCAATCCTGAAATCAAAAACTACATTATGTTCACCGACGACAAATTGGAGCATTTTGATGCCGTTATTGCCACAGGAAGCAACAATACCTCACGCTATTTTGAATATTATTTTAAAGACAAACCAAGTATTATTCGAAAAAACAGAAACTCTGTTGCTGTTTTAACAGGAAATGAAACTGCAGAAGATTTAGAGAATTTAGGCGAAGATATTTTCAGGTATTTTGGATTAGGATGCCGCAATGTTTCTAAACTATTTGTACCTAAGGATTATAATTTTGATTCCTTTTTTCAAGCTATTTACAAACAAAAGGATGTGATTTATTATGAAAAATACGCTAATAATTACGATTACAATAAAGCGGTTTTCTTAATGAGTAATTTCAAATTATTGGATAACGAGTTTCTAACTATAAAAGAAGACACCAGTTACTCCTCTCCCATTTCGTCTTTATTTTATGAATATTATGAGGATATTCAAATATTAAAAAATCGTCTTGAAGCTGATGCCGATGAAATTCAGTGTATAGTTTGCAAGGATCATTTTGAAAACAGTATCCCATTTGGGGAAACCCAAAAACCAAAACTATGGGACTATGCAGACAATGTGAACACCATAGATTTCTTATTGCAACTTTCTTAAATTTACCCAATACATTATTGATAAAATATGTTATGAACTATTACGATTTCGTTAATAACATACCCTGATTTTTGATAAATTATAACTACAATTCCGATTGGTATTTCCGAAATTTGCACTTTAAAAATTTGGAACTACTACCATGAAAAAACACAACTACAGCGCAGGGCCTTGCATTTTACCACAAGAAGTATTTGAAAAATCGGCGCAAGCCATATTAAACTTCAATAATTCAGATTTATCCCTATTAGAAATATCACACAGAAGCAAAGATTTTGTTGCCGTTATGGATGAAGCAAGAGCCTTAGCTTTAGAACTTTTAGGACTTGAAGGAAAAGGATACCAAGCGTTATTTTTAGCAGGTGGAGCTAGTTTGGAGTTTTTAATGGTTCCTTATAATTTAATGCAAACCGATGGAAAAGCGGCTTATTTAGACTCAGGGACATGGGCAAATAATGCAATTAAAGAAGCAAAACATTTTGGAGAAACGGTAATTGTAGCTTCATCAAAAGAGGAAAATTACAACCACATTCCAAAAGGATATTCAATTCCTGCGGATGCTTCTTATTTTCACTGCACTAGCAACAACACAATTTTTGGAACCCAAATGAAATCGTTTCCAGAAACAAATGTTCCTGTGGTTTGCGATATGAGTTCGGATATTTTTTCTAGAACTTTAGATTTCTCTAAATTTGATTTGATTTATGCGGGTGCTCAAAAAAATATGGGACCTGCAGGAACGACTTTAGTGGTTGTTAAAGAGGAAATATTAGGAAAATCTGGAAGATACATTCCGAGTATGTTGGATTACGAAAAACACATCAAAGCAGAAAGCATGTACAATACACCGCCTGTTTTTCCTGTATATGCATCATTATTAACGTTACAATGGTTGAAAAACTTGGGTGGAATTGCTGCAATTGAAAAAATCAACGAGGCTAAGGCAGCCTTACTTTATGCAGAAATCGACAGAAATCCATTATTTAAAGGTGCTGCTGCCGTAGAAGATAGAAGTATCATGAATGCTACTTTCTTATTGAATGACGAAAGCCACGCTCCTATTTTTGACAAAATGTGGAAAGATGCTGGAATTTCTGGATTACCAGGACATAGATCTGTTGGTGGATACCGCGCATCAATGTACAATGCAATGTCATTGGAAAGTGTTCAAGTATTGGTGGATGTGATGCAAGCTTTAGAAAAACAAATATAATTATTAAAATAATTGAGGTCCGATTGCTTCGCTCCTCACAATTACTATAAAAATGAAAGTATTAGCAAACGACGGAATTTCAAAAAGCGGAATTGAAGCTTTAGAAAAAGGAGGTTTTGAAGTAATCACCACTAAAGTTGCACAAGAACAAGTTGCCAATTTTATTAATAATAATGAGGTAAATGTATTATTAGTTAGAAGCGCGACCAAAGTTCGTAAAGACATTATTGATGCTTGTCCGGGGTTAAAAGTTATTGGCCGTGGTGGTGTTGGTATGGATAACATCGATGTAGAATATGCGCGTGCCAATGGAAGGCAAGTAATTAATACACCTGCTTCGTCTTCAGAAAGTGTAGCTGAATTGGTTTTTGCACATTTATTTTCGGGAGTTCGTTTCTTACATGATGCCAATAGAAACATGCCCCTTGAAGGAGATTCTAATTTTGATGGATTGAAAAAAGCTTATGCAAACGGAATTGAATTGCGTGGTAAAACTATTGGAATTATTGGTTTTGGAAGAATTGGTCAAGCGGTGGCTAAAATGGCACTAGGACTTGGAATGAAAGTTATTGCTGCCGATAAATTCGTCAGTAAAGCCGAAATTAAAGTTGATTTTTATAATGGCCAATTTATTAATGTAGATATTATCACCGAACCATTGGAGGATGTATTCAAGCATTCTGATTTCATTACTTTACACGTTCCTGCGCAAGACGGTTATGTTATTGATGCAGCCGAATTGGCTCAAATGAAAGACAATGTGGGAATTGTAAACTGTGCGCGTGGCGGAGTTATTAATGAAGTAGCTTTAATTGAAGCTTTAGATAATAATAAAGTGCTATTTGCAGGATTGGATGTTTTTGAAAACGAACCAACTCCAGAGATTCAAATATTAATGCATCCAAAAATTTCTTTAACTCCACATATTGGAGCTGCAACTTTGGAAGCACAAGATCGAATCGGAACCGAATTAGCAGAGCAAATCATAGGACTTTTGAAATAATATTTCCTAAACCCATCACATTAAAATCCAAATTTCACAATTTGGATTTTTTTATTTTAAATAATTCAATTAATACAAATAGAATAATAATTAAGTAATTTTGCACTCTATCTAATTAAGAATGGCAAATTTAAAACAACGTTGGAATCTAAAAAATAACTGGCAAGTAATTGTCATTATTTTGGTATTTGCCCTAACTGGATCTACTGCCGCAATGTTGTCTAAACCAATTCTGAATTGGTTAGGTATTTCAAAAGACACCCATCACCTTGCACTTTATATTCCCCTATATCTTGTAATCATTTTTCCAATCTATCAAGTTTTATTGGTATCGATTGGATTTATTTTTGGGCAATTTGACTTCTTTTGGAGAATTGAAAAGAAAATGCTTCAAATGCTTAAACTTGGATTTATAGTCGATTTCTTAGAGAAAAAAAAAGGAACTAAATAGTTCCTTTTTTTTTATTTTTCTTTATTTATTAAACTGAAAAAATCATTTCGATTTTCTTTCTCGTTAAACACTCCCCCATATTGTATCGTTGAAGTATAACTGGATTCGTCTTTGATGCCTCGGCTGGATACACAAAGATGTGTTGCTTCCATAACTACAATAACATTATCGGTTTCTAAAACGGTTTTCAATTCGTTAAAAATCTGCATAATCAAACGCTCTTGCACTTGAGGACGACGTGAATAATAATCAACAATTCGATTCAATTTAGATAATCCAATTACTTTTCCGCTTGAAACATAACCAATATGTGCCTTACCTATAATAGGTAAAAAATGATGTTCGCAAGTTGAATTAAAACTAATATTAGCTTCAACCAACATTTTGTCATAATGATAACTGTTATCAAATACCGATATTTTAGGCTTATTTGCAGGATTTAAACCCGAAAATATTTCTTGAATAAACATTTTGGCTACTCTATGCGGTGTACCTTGAAGGCTATCATCAGACATATCCAATCCCATTTCTTCCATAATGCTATGGAAATGATTTTCAATTGCAGCCATTTTATCAGCATCCGATTTAGCAAATGCATCAGCGCGTAAAGGTGTTTCCGCAGAAGTCATTTGGTGATTATCTCCAATTAAATCGTAAATCTCTTTATCTAATATTGTTTTCAAAAAAATGTAGTTTAAATTTTGTTTAACAAAAGTACGTAATAATTAAACAAAAACAACATTAAATAAAAAATAAAATAATTATTGGGGTATAAATAATATCTATATGTGGTATTAATATCAAAATACTTTGTTACTTTGTGAAAAATTGAAGCATGATTAAAGCCCATAACATTCATAAATATTACGATAGTTTACAAGTACTAAAAGGTGTCGATTTACATATCAAAAAAGGAGAAATCGTTTCAATTGTTGGTGCTTCAGGAGCTGGAAAAACAACACTTTTACAAATTTTAGGCACATTGGATAAACCATCTGTTGAAAGTGGAACTTCCTTATATATAAATGGTGAAGATATTCTGAATAAAAATGATAAAATGTTATCAAAATTTAGAAATAATCATTTGGGATTCATATTTCAATTTCACCAGTTACTACCTGAATTTACAGCTCTAGAAAATGTTTGCATTCCAGCATACATCGCTGGAAAAGATAAATCGGAAACCGAAAAAGAGGCCAAAAAACTGTTAGATTACTTAGGACTTTCTCATAGAATAGATCACAAACCCAATGCGCTCTCAGGTGGAGAACAACAACGCGTTGCCGTGGCTAGAGCCTTAATCAACAAGCCTTTGGTAATTTTTGCCGATGAACCTTCAGGAAATTTAGATACGGCTTCTGCCGAAAATTTACATCAATTATTCTTCAAACTTAGAGAAGAATTTGGACAAACCTTTGTAATTGTTACCCACAATGAAGAACTTGCCAATATGGCCGACCGAAAATTGGTTATGGTTGATGGATTGATAAGCGGCTAGAAATTTTCTTATCAATGAATAAATTAGAACTAAAAACTTTTCTGGACGAAAAAGTAGCGCTTTACAATCGTCCTAATTTTATTGAGAGTGATCCAATTCAGATTCCGCATCGGTATTCCTTAAAAGAAGATGTTGAAATTGCTGGATTTCTTGCAGCTACAATTGCTTGGGGAAACCGTAAAATGATCATTCAGAATTCCAATAAAATGATGGATTTATTAGGGAATTCACCTTATGATTTCATTCTAAACCACGAAGATCACCAACTTGAAAAACTAGAAAAATTTGTTCACCGAACTTTTAACGGGCACGATTTTATTTATTTTATAAAAAGTCTTCAAAACATTTATTCCAACCATGGCGGAATGGAAGCTATTTTCAACAAGTACCAAGAACCGGATTCTTTGCAAAATGCAATAAGCGAGTTTAAAAAAATATTTTTCGAATTAAATCATTCGATTCGCACAGTAAAGCATGTTTCTGATCCGAGTAAAAATTCCTCTAGTAAACGCATTAACATGTGGCTTCGCTGGAATTGCCGTCAAGATACAAATGGAGTTGATTTAGGAATTTGGAAAAACATATCCCCTTCTAAATTAAGCTGTCCGTTGGATGTACATTCGGGAAATGTTGCCCGAAAATTGGGATTGCTGACAAGAACTCAAAATGACGGAAAAGCCCTTGCAGAGCTGGATGCAAACCTAAGAATATTAGACCCTGAAGATCCCGTGAAATATGATTTTGCCCTATTTGGATTGGGGGTATTCGAAAAATTTTAATAAATCGAAATCATTAGTTTAAATTCATAATTTACAATTTTTATTCTATTTTTGTACAAACCTAAACACTTCAAATATGCTAATAATAGGAATTGCTGGCGGAACAGGATCGGGAAAAACTACAGTTGTTCAACAGATCATGAACGAACTTCCTGAAACTGAAGTCGGAATCATTTCTCAAGATTCCTATTACAAGGAAACCAATGGCATGATTTATGAAGAAAGATGCAACATCAATTTTGATCACCCTAGAGCAATTGATTTTGAGCTTTTAGTTCAGCATTTGAAAGAATTAAAAAAAGGAAAAGTAATAGACCAACCGGTATATTCATTTGTTACCCACAACAGAACAGATGATACCGTTACAACACATCCAAGAAAAGTAATGATTGTAGAAGGTATTTTAATACTTACTAATCAAGAGCTTAGAGAGATGTTTGACATTAAAGTTTTTGTACATGCCGATTCGGATGAACGATTGATTCGGAGATTAAAAAGAGATATTGCAGAGCGTGGAAGAGATATGGAAGAGGTGTTGAATCGCTACCAAACCACTTTGAAACCAATGCACCAACAATTTATTGAACCTACCAAAGCCTTTGCCGATATTATCATTCCCAATGACAAATACAATACTGTAGCCATTGATGTAGTTCGTGCAGTAATAAACCAACGATTAACCTAATTCTAATGAAAAATTGGTATGAAAATTTATTGCTTCAGTATCCTTTCCTAAAATTTTTAGGAAGTAAGTATACTTTGGTGTTTTTATTTTTTACCGTTTGGATGCTTTTTTTAGATAACCAATCGTATTTAGATCAAAGAATCTTAAATAAGCAAATTGACGAATTAGAAGACAATAAAACCTATTACAAAGAAGAAATTGCTAAAGACGAACAAAGCATAAAAAAACTTAAAAACCCAGGACAAACCGAACGGTACGCAAGAGAAAAATACTACATGAAACGCGATAGCGAAGACATCTATATTATTGAATTTGAAAAAGACAAAATTAAAGATAGTATAGAAAAAGCGAAGCCTTAACCACTTTAAACTGCAAAGATTCGCAATTATCTCATTCAGGAATTACATTTTATTAAGTGTATATCCAATTAACAAAAAATCAAAATAATTTCATTTTTAGATAGCTATTTTATCCTAAATTTGAAGTAATAAAAAGCAAAATAATTTTGAGTACAAAAAACACACTTTTTTCAGAATTTGAAAGCGTTAGTTCCAAGCAATGGAAACAACAAATTCAATACGAATTAAAAGGAGCTGATTATAACGAAACCCTAGTTTGGGAAAGCCCTGAAGGAATTAAGGTAAAGCCATTTTATCATAACGACGAGGACGGTAAAACTTTTGAAAATAACACTCCATTAAAACCTTTTGCAATTGTGCAAAACATCTTTGTCCACGATGTTAAACTCTCAAATCAAAGAGCTTTAGACACCTTGAATAGAGGTGCAGAAATTATTCGTTTTACTATAGAAAGCGTATCGATTGCAATTGAAGATTTAATGCAAAATCTACCCTTAGAAAACACAACGTATTACTTTAATTTACCTTTTCTATCTAAAGAATATTGCACATCAATTCAAGAATATGCTATCAAAAATAAATTCAATTTTGTTATTCTTATTGATCCAATTGGGCAATTAGCAAAAGACGGAAATTGGTTTGATTCTTTTGAAAAAGATTTCGAAAACCTTCAAACTATAACATCCAATTCAAGTATTCCTGTCATTAAAATTGATGGCGGATTATACCAAAACGCTGGCGCAACGATAGTGCAGCAATTGGCATACACTTTAGCGCATGTAAATGAATATTTTAATAGAATTCCAAATCTAAACCACCCTATTTCAATTGAGGTGTCCGTTGGAACAAACTATTTCTTTGAAATTGCAAAACTTCGTGCCTTGCGTATTTTATTTAATACATTGTCTAAAGAATACCAACACGATTTTGAGTGTAACCTTATTGCAACGCCTAGCAAACGTAACAAAACCATTTACGATTACAATGTAAATATGTTGCGCACCACTACCGAGTGCATGAGCGCTATTCTAGGCGGAGCAAATGCAGTTGCCAATTTACCTTATGATGCGTTGTACCATAAAGACAATGAATTTGGAGATCGAATTGCACGAAATCAGTTGTTGATTTTAAAACACGAAAGCTTTTTTGATAAAGTAAAAAACGCGGCAGATGGAGCTTATTATATAGAATCGTTAACCGAACAATTGGCCGAAAAAGCGCTCGTTTTATTTAAAGAAATGGAAGAAAAAGGTGGTTTTTTAGCGTTATTAAAAGAAGGAGTTATCCAAAGAAAAATTAGCGAAAGCGCACAAAAAGAACAAGATTTAATTGATAGTGGAAAAGAAGTTTTATTAGGAACCAATAAATATCCTAACAAAAACGACCGAATGAAAAACGACTTGGAATTGTATCCTTTCTTAAAACAAAATCCAAGAAAAACGTTGATCACACCTATCATTGAAAAACGATTGGCTGAGAAATTAGAACAAGAACGTTTATCTCAAGAATCATAACATGAGAAAAAACATACAACATATTACGATTAGCGGAAACCAAAAATCTTCCGAAACACAACATCCAACCTCTAATAATTTTACAACCGCAGAAGGGATTGAAGTGAAGTCAACTTATTCTAAAGAAGATTTATCTAATTTAGAGCACCTTGGTTTTGGTGCTGGCTTTGCGCCAAATTTAAGAGGCCCTTATGCAACGATGTATGTTCGTCGCCCCTGGACGATTCGGCAGTATGCAGGATTTTCAACTGCCGAAGAAAGCAATGCCTTTTACAGAAGAAACCTTGCAGCAGGACAAAAAGGATTATCGGTTGCTTTTGATTTAGCAACGCACAGGGGTTATGACTCGGATCACGAACGTGTGTTTGGAGATGTAGGAAAAGCGGGAGTTTCCATCGATTCGGTTGAGGATATGAAAATATTATTCGACCAAATTCCACTTGGCGAAATGTCGGTTTCTATGACAATGAACGGAGCGGTTTTACCAATTATGGCCTTTTATATTGTAGCTGCCGAAGAGCAAGGTGTGGCACCCGAATTACTTTCGGGAACCATCCAAAACGACATTCTTAAAGAGTTTATGGTGCGAAACACCTATATCTATCCGCCTACTCCATCTATGAAAATCATTGCGGATATTTTTGAATATACCAGCAAAAACATGCCTAAATTTAATTCGATTTCTATATCGGGTTACCACATGCAAGAAGCTGGAGCTACCGCCGATATTGAGTTAGCATACACCCTAGCTGATGGATTAGAATACATTAGAACTGGTTTGGCCACCGGAATGAAAATTGATGAATTTGCTCCGCGCCTGTCTTTTTTCTGGGCAATTGGAATGAATCATTTTATGGAAATTGCAAAAATGCGTGCCGGTAGAATGTTATGGGCAAAATTGTTAAAACAATTCAACCCAAAAGACGAAAAATCACTGGCATTACGAACCCATTGCCAAACATCGGGATGGAGTTTAACCGAACAAGATCCTTTTAATAATGTGACACGAACTTGCATTGAAGCAGCCGCTGCAGCATTTGGGGGAACCCAATCCCTTCATACTAACGCATTGGATGAAGCCATTGCACTGCCAACCGATTTCTCTGCAAGAATTGCTAGAAATACCCAAATATTTTTACAAGAAGAAACCAAAATTTGTAAAACTGTAGATCCTTGGGCAGGAAGTTACTATGTTGAAACTTTGACCAAAGAAATTGCAGACAAAGCTTGGGCGTTAATTGAAGAAGTTGAAGAATTAGGTGGTATGACTAAAGCCATCGAATCGGGGATTCCTAAATTGCGTATTGAAGAAGCCGCTGCTAGAAAACAAGCGCGAATTGATAGCAGTCAAGATATTATTGTTGGAATCAATAAATTCCGTTTGGAAAAAGAAGATCCGCTACAAATTTTGGATGTAGATAATGATATGGTTCGCAACCAACAAATTGAGCGTTTACAACAAATTAAAGCCACTCGAAATACCAATAAAGTAAAAGAATGTTTGGCAAAATTAACGGAAGCTGCAAAAAATTCTAACGATAATTTATTATCTTTAGCCGTGGAAGCTGCAAGAAATAGAGCAACTTTAGGAGAAATAAGTGACGCTCTTGAAGAAGTTTTTGGCAGATATAAAGCACAAATTAGATCTTTTAGTGGCGTGTATAGTAAAGAAATAAAAAACGACGAAAGCTTTGAAAAAGCAAAACAATTAGCCGATGCCTTCGCTAAAAAAGAAGGACGACGCCCAAGAATTATGATTGCCAAAATGGGGCAAGACGGTCACGATCGTGGAGCCAAAGTTGTGGCAACCGGTTATGCCGATGTAGGATTTGATGTAGATATTGGTCCGTTGTTTCAAACCCCTTCGGAGGCTGCTAAACAAGCCGTTGAAAACGATGTACATATACTTGGCGTTTCTTCCTTAGCAGCCGGACATAAAACTCTTGTTCCTCAAGTGATTGAAGAACTAAAAAAATACGGTCGCGAAGATATAATGGTCATTGTAGGTGGTGTAATTCCGGCGCAAGATTATCAATTTTTATTTGATGCAGGTGCCGTTGCCGTTTTTGGTCCTGGTACTAAAATTAGCGAAGCTGCGATAAGTATTTTAGAAGTCTTATTAAAAGATTAATGTCAATATTCGAATAAAAAAACCTTATAAATTATAAAAGCACTAACAATAAGTTGGTGCTTTTTTCATTATATTTGAAAAACAAATAATAGGAAATATGGATTTTTCAGCAAAAATGCTTCGCGATGATGCCCTTAAAGGCAAAGTAATTGTAGTAACAGGAGGTGGAAGTGGATTGGGTAAAGCCATGACAAAATACTTTCTAGAATTGGGAGCTAATGTGGCTATTACTTCTCGAGATCTTGATAAATTAAAAGCAACTGCCTCTGAATTGGAAACTGCAAAAAGCGGAAAATGTTTGCCGTTGCAATGTGATGTTCGCCATTACGACCAAGTAGAAAATATGCTCGCGGAAGTTTTAAAAACATTCGGAAAAGTAGATATTTTATTAAATAATGCTGCTGGAAATTTTATATCCCCTACTGAACGCCTTTCGGCAAATGCTTTTGATACCATTATTGATATAGTTTTAAAAGGTTCTAAAAATTGCACTTTAGCATTTGGAAAACATTGGATTGCTCAAAAACAAACCAATTGCAATGTATTAAATATAGTAACCACTTATGCTTGGACAGGTTCTGGATATGTGGTTCCGAGTGCAACTGCTAAAGCTGGAGTATTAGCAATGACAAGGAGTTTGGCAGTAGAATGGGCAAAATATGGTATTCGAATGAACGCCATTGCACCAGGCCCGTTTCCTACTAAAGGCGCATGGGAGCGCTTACTTCCTGGAGACTTGGCTGATAAATTTGACATGTCTAAAAAAGTCCCTTTGCGACGCTTAGGAAACCATCAGGAATTAGCCAATCTTGCGGCCTATTTAGTTTCTGATTTTTCTGCTTATATAAATGGGGAAGTGATTACCATCGATGGTGGAGAATGGTTGCAAGGTGCAGGACAATTTAATATTTTGGAGAAAATCCCGACAGAAATGTGGGATATGCTTGAGGCAATGATTAAAAGCAAAGGCAGCAAATAATTATTTATTGAATTGAAGGTTTCAGGTTCAAAACTTTACACTAATGTTAACAAATAACACTTTTATAAACCATAATTAATTGTATTTTTACGATTCAAAATTTGAATAAATAAATGGGTAAAATCATTGCAATTGCCAACCAAAAAGGTGGTGTCGGAAAAACTACAACTTCGGTTAATTTAGCCGCATCCCTTGGTGTGTTAGAAAAAAAAGTGTTACTAATTGATGCTGATCCACAAGCAAATGCGAGTTCGGGATTGGGTATTGAAGTTGAAAATGTTGAAATTGGAACCTATCAAATTTTAGAACATAGTAATACACCACAAGAGGCTATTGTAAAATCAACTTCTCCTAATGTAGATGTAATTCCTGCACATATTGACCTTGTAGCTATCGAAATTGAATTGGTAGACAAGGAAAATAGAGAATACATGTTAAAACAAGCATTGGCAAGTATAAAAGACGATTACGATTACATATTAATTGATTGTGCTCCTTCTTTAGGATTACTAACTCTTAATGCGTTAACGGCTGCTGATAGTGTAATTATTCCAATTCAATGCGAGTATTTTGCACTCGAAGGATTAGGAAAATTATTAAATACAATTAAAAGTGTTCAAAAAATTCACAATGCCGAGTTAGATATTGAAGGTTTACTATTAACCATGTTTGATACCAGATTACGTTTATCTAATCAAGTTGTAGAAGAAGTTCAAAAGCATTTTAACGATATGGTTTTTAAAACCATTATCCAACGAAATGTAAAATTAAGTGAAGCGCCAAGTTACGGAGAAAGCATCATTGCATTTGATGCAACCAGCAGAGGCGCTAGTAATTACCTTAGCCTTGCAGAAGAGGTGATTCAAAAAAATAGCATATAATTTATGGCAAAAGCAATAAAAAAACAAGCATTAGGACGCGGCTTATCCGCTTTATTAAAAGATCCAAACAACGATATTAAATCGGTTGAGGATAAAAATGCAGATAAAGTTGTAGGAAATATTTTGGAAGTGGAGATCGATTCAATTGAAATTAATCCATTCCAACCTCGAACAAATTTTAATGAAGAATCTATAAAAGAATTAGCGACTTCTATTAAGGAACTAGGCTTAATTCAACCAATTACCGTTAGAAAATTAGCTTTTAACAAATACCAATTAATTTCTGGTGAGCGTCGTTTAAGAGCTTCAAAATTAGTAGGCCTGCAAACAGTTCCCGCTTATATTAGAATTGCAAATGATAACGAATCTTTGGTTATGGCATTGGTTGAAAACATTCAACGTCATGATTTAGATCCAATTGAAATTGCACTTTCCTACCAACGCTTGATTGATGAAATTCAATTGACTCAAGAACAAATGAGCGAACGAGTTGGAAAAAAACGTTCTACAATTGCTAATTACTTGCGTTTATTAAAATTAGACCCGATTATTCAAACTGGTATTCGCGATGGATTCATTAGCATGGGACATGGTCGTGCCATGATTACAATTGAAGATCAAAATGTTCAAACAGATATCTATCAAAAAATTGTAAGCCAAAACCTATCCGTTCGTGATACAGAAGCACTTGTTAAAAAATACCAAGACGGACAAAAACCAACAACCAAATCAAAACCGAGTTCTTCATTTGTAATTTCAGACACTCAAAAGAAAGCAATTACAAGTTTTTTTGGAGCTAAAATTGATGTGAAAGTTGCAGGAAATGGGAAAGGTAAAATTGCCATTCCGTTTCATTCTGAAGAGGATTTTAATAGAATTCTTAAACTAATCAACGGTTAGTGATTCGCTATTTCTACATACTACTTTTCTTTTTAGGAAACTTTACCCTATCGGCACAAACCGAAGTGGAACCTGAAATTAGTATTAAAGATACCATTAAAAAAAGTGGAATAAATATGCTAGCACCTTCAAAAGCAGCCTTTTATTCGGCTGTTTTACCAGGTCTTGGGCAAATTTACAATAAGAAATATTGGAAAGTTCCTTTGGTTTATGGAGCGCTTGGAACGACTATTTATTTTTATATAAGCAACAATAATAAATACCATGCTTATAGAGATGCTTACAAGAGAAGATTAGAAGGTTTCAATGATGATGAATTTACTTATCTTGATAATTCTCGATTAATTGCAGCTCAAAAATTTTACCAAAACAACAGAGATTTGTCTGCCTTACTTACTGGTTTGTTTTATATATTAAATATTGTTGACGCTAATGTTGACGCTCATTTAATGCAGTTTAATGTAAATGACAACCTTACAATTAAGCCCGATTTTTATAGAAATGAATTTTCTGCAAATCAAAATTTAGGAATTAGCTTGACTTTAAAATTATAAAGTTTTCTTAATTTGTAACAAATAAATTCAAAACCCTACTAATCTCAAATGAAAATAGCGCTTTTAGGATACGGCAAAATGGGGAAAGTAATTGAACGAATTGCTTTAGAACGAGGACATGAAATTGTGCTAAGAAAATCTAGTAGTACCAGTTATGCTGGACTTGAAAATGCCGATATAGCGATTGATTTTAGCTTACCTACTTCTGCTGTTGCAAATATTTCAGAGTGTTTAAATAATGGAATTCCTGTAGTTTCTGGAACTACTGGCTGGTTAGAAGAATACTCCAATATGGTGGCACTTTGTGAGCAAAAAAATGGAAGTTTTATTTATGGATCCAATTTTAGTTTGGGTGTAAATTTATTTTTCGAACTGAATAATTATTTGGCAAAAATGATGTCGAAATTCAAAAATTATTCGGCTTCTATGGAAGAAATTCACCACACACAAAAACTAGATGCACCAAGCGGAACCGCAATTAGTTTGGCAAAAGGAATCATAGAAAACTCCGATTATACCAATTGGACAATGGATGCAAATCCAAAAGAAAATGAAATTTCAATTGAAGCGCTTCGAATAGAAAATGTACCTGGAACTCATAGTGTTTTTTACAATTCGGAAGTAGATACGATTGAGATTAAACATACAGCTCATAGCCGCGATGGATTTGCTTTAGGGTCAATCATTGCTGCCGAATGGTTGGTTGGAAAAAAGGGAGTTTTCACAATGAAAGATGTATTAGAATTAAATTAAAATAAAAACAAAATATTTAAAGTTTATGAAAAACAAGCTTAAACTTTAAACCTTAAACTTTTAAACTAAAAAACTATGAACCTATATCAATGGATTATTTTTTTCCTAGCAGTTCAAGCAGTTCACTATTTTGGAACTTGGAAATTATACGTAAAAGCAGGTAGAAAATCTTGGGAAGCAGCTATCCCAGTTTACAATTCAATTGTATTAATGAAAATTATCAATCGACCTACTTGGTGGACTTTCTTACTTTTCATTCCAGTTATTAATTTAATCATGTTTCCGGTTATTTGGGTAGAAACCCTAAGAAGTTTTGGAAGAAAATCTTCATTAGACACCTTTTTAGTTATTGTAACTTTCGGACTTTATATTTATTACATCAATTTTACTCAAGATGTAAATTATATTTCTAATAGAGATACCAATGCTGCAACTAAAACAGGAGATACCATTAGTTCACTATTGTTTGCAATCATTGTGGCGACTTTTGTACATACCTATTTCATTCAGCCTTTTACAATTCCTACCGCATCTTTAGAAAAGTCATTGCTTATAGGTGATTTTCTTTTTGTAAGTAAAATGAATTATGGAGCTAGAACTCCTATGACTACAGTTGCTGCTCCTATGGTACACGATACACTGCCATTAGTACATATAAAATCGTATTGTAAATGGCCACAATTACCTTACTTTAGATTTCCTAGTATTGAAAAAATTAAAAACAATGATATTGTAGTTTTCAATTGGCCTGTAGATACCGTTGAAAAATTCTTCGACACCTCCGGTAGAAAAGCAGATAAACCAGTAGATAAAAAATCAAATTATGTAAAAAGATGTGTTGGAATTCCTGGTGATTCATTAGCAATTAAAGACGGTATTATTTTTATTAACGGAAAAGAATTAACACTTCCTGAAAGAGCAAAACCACAATATTCCTATAAAATGGCGATTGATCCAACAGCTACAATCGACTTTGAATCGCTTTTCAAAGAATTGGATATTACTGATAGATATGGTATCAATAATACAAAAGACACTATTTATTTTAGTGCATTACCGGCTTCAAGCGTAGAGCGTTTTAAAGGTGTTGCTGGAATAAAATCGGTAACTCGAATCATTCACAAAGAGGCAGATCGCTCAACTTTCCCGCATACTAAAGATTGGAATGTTGATAATTTTGGACCAATTTATATTCCGCAAGAAGGAAAATCGGTTGTCATAAACATGGAAACTTTACCGTTTTACAGTCGAATTATTACAGAATATGAGAAAAATAAATTGGAGATAAAAGGATCCGATATTTACATCAATGGTAAAAAAACAAAAACTTATACCTTCCAACAAGATTATTATTGGATGATGGGTGATAACCGTCACAACTCAGAAGACAGCCGTTTTTGGGGTTATGTTCCAGGTGATCATATTGTTGGAAAACCGATTTTTATTTGGATGAGTTGGGATTCAAACGGCGAAGGAATTATGAATAAAATCCGTTGGAATAGATTATTCACTACCGTTAGTGGCGAAGGACAACCAGAATCCTATTTCAAATATTTCTTAGGTTTATTGGCCTTATACTTTGTTGGAGAATACTTCTGGAAAAAACGCAAAGCAGATAAAAAAGTTTAGTTGAAATTATAATTGAATGAAATCTATTTTAATTCATCCAAGTTACTTTCCTTCTATAAGTCACTATATCGCTATGATAAATGCTGAAGCTGTGACTTTCGAAATGGAAGATAATTTTCAGAAACAAACCAACCGAAATAGGATGTACATTTATAGTCCGAATGGCATTCAATTATTAAACATTCCAATAAAACATTCCAAAACTGCACATCAAAAAATTCAAGATGTTAAATTGGAAACAGCATTTGATTGGCAAAAACAACATTTTAAATCGTTGGAAGCAGCCTATAGAACTTCGCCTTTTTTTGAATATTTTGAGGATGATTTAATGCCCATTTTCACTAAAAAGCACACCTTTTTAATGGATTTAAATTTGCAAACCATGGAATTGGTTTCAAAATGTTTGGGCATGGAATTTACTCCAAAAAAAACAACCGAATATTTTCATGAAGTTTCCGATCATGAAGATTTAAGATATTTAATCAATGGGAAGAAAGACACTACTCAATTAGAGTCGTACACTCAAGTTTTTGGTGAAAAACATGGCTTCTTAAACAATCTTAGTATTTTAGATTTGTTATTTAACGAAGGGCGTTATGCAAAGGATTACTTAAAAAGACAAACGCTTTAATTATTCCATCATCAATCTTGTTGTAATTGGATAATGATCGGAATTTTTAAATGAAGTGAAGTTATCAAAGCTTTTTACTATCATTTTTTTATCGGCAAAAATATAATCAATTCGAGCTGGATAGTATTTAAAATTATAGGTTTCCCCAAAGCCATTTCCAGCTTCTTCAAAACAGTCACTTAAATTACCTTTAATACTTCGATATACATACGAAAAGGCACTATTATTCATATCTCCACAAATTATCATTGGGTAATGACAATTCTTTTTGTGGTTTTTTAAAATTTCGGCTTGAAGTTGTTGTTTTTTAAATGCGAGACTGATACGCTTCAACATCATTTGTGATTTATGTTGACTAATAGAATCTACATTATCTTGTATTTCATTAACATCAGGAGAAATTTTTATCGATTGTAAGTGCATATTATAGACCCTAATCGTGTCTTTACCTTTTCTAAGATCTGCAAAAACAATCAAATTATTTGACTCAGGAAATTCAATATTACCCTCATTTACAATAGGATATTTTGAAAAAATTGCCTGACCCGATTTTATGTTATCTCCTTTCATAAAAATAAACTTGTGCTTATAAACCCGCAAATCTACTTTGGCTGTTTTTGAATATTCTTGAATACAAAGAATATCAGGGTTTTGATCATTAATGAATTGGCGGATGGTATCGCCAATATGTTCTTGCGGTAACCAATTGAATAGATTAAACAACCTTACATTGTAACTCATTACAATAAAGTCTTTATCCACTTCGGGAGTTGGATTGGATGAAAATTTGTAAAACTTATTTATAAAAGTGATTCCGATGATTAATACAATACCTGAAATAATCATTTGGCGTTTTAATTGAAACAACCAATAAAGAAAAAACAATCCGTTTATAATTAAAAATAAAGGAAGTATTAATGTCAATACAGATAAAATTGGAAAAAAATTGGGAGCTAAAAAGGGTAAAACATAAGCAAGAAAAGTCAATACAGTAAGCACTATATTGAAAGAAAACATTAATTTATTTATCCACGATAGTTTTTTCATAATTTTTAAGATGCTAAGCTGCTATGCCACTTAGTTTCTTTGTATTTTTTTGAGACAATTTTAAACCTTTTTATTTCCCAGCTTTAAAAAGAAATTCTTTTTCTTCGGCAGTTAAGGCATCATAACCCGATTGGCTAATTTTATCTAAAATCTCGTCTATTTGCTGTTGGTGTTTGTCTTTAATTACAATCTTACTGGCAGATTTAGTAGAGGGCTTTTT
>CAMCBB010000009.1 GCA_945872875.1 Flavobacterium psychrophilum | reverse complement strand
GACGGAGTGCATGTAACCGAATCAGGGATATTAGCAGCTGCGCATCTTGGTGGAGCAGGTTCTGTTAGAAAATTTTTAGAATCTAACGGAAAAAAGAAATGTAAAGATGGCTACGGAACTACTGTTAAAAGCTATTTAAGAAAATTTGGTGGTTATGAAACACATAACATCAAGGCTGATAGCGCACCAAAAGTCTAGTTTTTTTTTAATTCATTTTGTGAATAATAAAAATAGTAGGTCTATTGTGTAGGTCTATTTTTACTTTTTTCCAGTCATTTACTCTAAAAGTTTTGATGTATTCTGAAGGTAGCGTAATGTCTGCCGCAATACACAAATGTGTATTTGGGTTTAATGTTTGCAACAAATCTTCCATTAATTTATTGTTACGGTAAGGTGTTTCAATAAATAATTGAGATTGATTTTTATCTTGTGATAGCTTCTCGTAGTTTTTTAATGCCGACTTTTTCTCTGATTTATCAATAGGTAAATAACCATTAAAAGCAAAACTTTGTCCATTCATTCCAGAGGCCATCATAGCTAATAATATCGATGAAGGTCCAACTAATGGAACAACTTGAATTCCTTTTTCATGTGCTAATTTGACAATTGCAGCCCCAGGATCAGCAACTCCAGGGCATCCCGCTTCACTCATCAATCCGATGTTAATACCATCTAAACAAGGTCTTAGCATTTCGTTATGTTCCGAAACATCGGTGTGTTTGTTAAGAGTACTTAATATCAGCGCGGATTGTACTTTTTCGGGATATACTGCTTTGATACTTTTACGAGCTGTTTTTTCGTTTTCAACAATATAATGATCAACAACTTCAATGACTCTTTTAACTAATACAGGCAATACCTCTTCGGCGTTGCTTTCGCCAAGAGTCGTTGGAATTAAATATAATTTTCCTTTAGAATTTGGGTTGTTCATTACGAATGTTTTGCAATTAATTTTTTTGCAAGTAAATCGGTGGCTTCATCAAGCATTTCGTATACCATATCAAAACCATTTTGAAGTCCATAATAGGGATCGGGAACATCTACATTATCGTCTGGAAAAAGCTCATCTAAAATAAGTTTAACTTTTTCTTTTTGATTTTCTGAGGTTGCTAAAGCGATAACATTTTCATAATTGCTTCCATCCATTACGAAGATGTAGTCAAACTCCTCAAAAAAATCGGAAGTAAAATGTTTTCCTTTTTGATTTGAAATGTCTATTCCGTTTTTTTTTGCAGTTGCAATAGATCGGTGATCGGGTTGTTTGCCAATATGCCAAGAACCTGTTCCAGCAGAATCAACTAGGAATTTGTCTTTGGGAAGTTTGGATGCTAAAATGCCCTCGGCCAAAGGCGAACGGCAAATATTTCCTAAGCATACCATTACTATTTTGATTGGCATAATTATTTATTCGTTTTCCGATAGATTGGAAAAGTTAGAAATAAATTGAGATTATAGCGATAATTTTTTATGAATATCCTCTACAAATTTTTTGAATTGCTTGTCGGTAGAAACAAGGTTGTCAACTGTTTTACAAGCGTGTAAAACGGTAGCATGATCTCTATCTCCAATTTGTGATCCAATATTTGCTAAAGAAGCTTTAGTGAATTTTTTCGCAAAAAACATAGCTAATTGTCTTGCTTGAACTACATGACGCTTTCTTGTTTTTGATTGTAAAGTATCTAAATCTAATTGGAAATAATCGGAAACCACTTTTTGAATGTAGTCTATAGAAATTTCGCGTTTTACATTTTTTACAAATTTCTCTACAATATTTTTTGCTAACTCAATCGTAACTTCTTTTTTATTGAAAGAAGATTGAGCAATTAAAGAAATAATAGCTCCTTCAAGTTCACGAACATTAGTTTTGATGTTTTGTGCCACATATTCAATAATCTCACTTGGCATTTCTACGCCGTCGCGATAAAGAATATTATTTAAAATGGAAACTCGAGTTTCGTAATCTGGTTGATGTAATTCGGCTGAAAGTCCCCATTTGAAACGAGATAACAATCGTTGCTCAATGTCTTGCATGTCAACAGGCGCCTTATCTGAACTAAGGATAACTTGTTTTCCATTTTGGTGCAAATGATTAAATATATGGAAAAACACATCTTGTGTTCCGGTTTTACCAGATAAGAATTGTACATCATCAATGATTAATACATCTATTAATTGGTAAAAGTGAATAAAGTCATTTCTGTTATTTTTCTTAACTGAGTCAATGTACTGCTGAGTAAATACTTCGGCAGAAATATATAAAACAGTTTTTTCTGGATATTTATCTTTGATTTCAACACCAATAGCATGAGCTAAGTGTGTTTTTCCTAATCCAACACCACCAAAAATTAATAATGGATTAAAAGAAGTACCTCCAGGCTTATTAGCAACAGCCATACCCGCAGATCGAGCCAAACGGTTTGAATCTCCTTCAAGGAAATTATCAAAACTGTAGTTTGGGTTTAATTGAGATTCTATTTTTAAATTTCTAATACCAGGAATTACAAAAGGGTTTTTTAATTCTGGATTTAGATTTTTAAAAGGCGCATCAACATCTTGAGATTTTATTGGACTACGGTGAGCACTAGGCAATTGTTCAGTAAAAGGTTGTTTATTGCCATAAGTGTTCTCCATTTTAATTTTATAGAGTAACTTTGCGTTTTTCCCAAGCTCTTTTGTTAGAGCAACCTTTAGTAATTTAACATAGTGTTCCTCTAACCATTCATAAAAGAATTTGCTAGGAACTTGAATATATAATGCATTGTCTGATAATTCAACAGATTTAATAGGTTCAAACCAAGTTTTGTAGGCCTGTTCTTGGATGTTGTCTTTTATAAAAAGTAGACAATTCTCCCAAACTGATTGCGCAGTTTTGCTCATATTCTTACTAAAATTACTAAATTATATTATGGTTTTCAAACAGAAAAATGAGATATTTATTCTGTTTTTTTTGGGATAACAAATATGTGGATAAAAATCCATTAAAAAAAATTATTTGCTATGGTTTTTTAAAAAATATTTTCGTATAGGTGTGTAAATTTTGTATAAATTAATAAAATAATGATGAAGGAACATAAAGTTGAGGTTAGAGTGAGATATGGTGAAACGGACCAAATGGGAGTAGTATATCATGGAAGTTATGTGCCCTATTTTGAGATAGGAAGGGTGGAATGGCTAAGAAACAAAGGGGTTTCGTATAAAGACATGGAGCAAAACGGTATTGCGTTGCCAATTGTTTCTATGCATCTTAATTATAAAAAACCAGCAAAGTATGATGATCTTTTAACGATACATACTAAATTAAAAAGTTACAGCGGAGTGAAGATTGAGTTTGATTGTGAAATTCGCAATGAAAACGAAGAGTTATTAACAACTGCACATTTTATTTTGGTTTTTGTGGATGTAAATTCCGGAAAACCTACTACTCCTCCACAATATATTTTGGATATAATTAATGCAAAATAAATTAATCTAATTTTTTTATAATGGAAGTTGTTTTTGTTTGAATAAATCCACCACATCTTCTTGGCCAACTTGTAAATTCCAAATGTGTAAACCTAGATTTTGAGCTGCATCAGTATTCACCTTTTTGTCGTCAATAAATAAGGTGCGTTTCGGATTTAAATCGTGTTTTCTTAATATATGGGAATAAATTGCCTCTTCTGGCTTTCGCATTCCCATTTCATAGGAGTAATATACTTTTTCAAAGCATTGATAAAAATCACTAAAAAAGGAAATACCTACATTTTGCTCAAAATGGTCAATGTGAATCTCATCAGTATTGGTCAATAAAAACAATCTATATTTATAGGAAAGTAATTGTAAAAACTCCAATCGATATAAAGGAAAATCTCCAATTACAGTATTCCATGCCTCTTTAATTTCAATTATATTTGCGTTGGGAATGTATTTTTGAAACGATTGAAGGAATTCAATTTCTGATAGCTTGCCTTTTTCAAATAAGTCGTTTTGAGCAATTAATTCCTCGTTTGGACCTGCTAATCCAAGTTTTTTAAATGCTTCAACTTGTGCTTCTTTTTCTAGATTCAGAAAAATATCTCCAAAATCAAAAATTATAGTTGTGATCATGGTTCCTAAAAGTTACTAGTTCATCCTCAGTTAATTGCGTTTTATTTGAACTTGCAAAATTAAATTCAGGTGCTTTTATTCCTTTATTAAATGAAATAGCTCCTTTAAATACTCGAGCCTCATCCCATAAATTTGAATCAATGAATGTTTGCAATGTTTTTGTTCCTCCTTCAATTAGCACCGATTGAATTTCTTGTTCAAATAAAAACGAAGCAATATTTGAAGCCAAACTATCATCAAAACGAATTTCATTTTTGCTAATTGAAATAGTTTTCGCTTGATTATCAAAGATATGACTTTCTTTTGTAATTTTATTATTTTGATCTAAAACTATTCTAATTGGGTTATTTCCAATCCAATTTCGTGTAGTTAGTGTTGGATTATCCTCTAATACAGTATTGGTTCCAACTAATATAGCTTGTTCTTCACTACGCCATTTGTGAACTAGTTGGCGAGATAATTCACTAGTAATCCAAACCGGCTTTTGCTCCTCTTTAGTAATTGGAGCGATGAAGGCGTCCTTGCTTTCTGCCCACTTCAGTATAATATAAGGTCTTTTTTTGGTGTGAAATGAAAAAAAACGCTTGTTCAATTCATAGCATTCGTCTTCTTGTATGCCAACGGTAACATTTGCTCCGGCTTCTAACAATTTTTTTATGCCGTTACCGGCCACTTTTGCAAAAGGATCTACCGTACCAATGACTACATTCGGAATTTTATTTGCAATAATCAAATCACTACAAGGTGGTGTTTTTCCAAAGTGGCTGCAAGGTTCTAAGCTTACATAAATCGTGGCTTTTGAAAGTAATGATTTGTCTTTAACCGATTGAATAGCATTGACTTCAGCGTGCGGACTTCCTGCTTTTTGGTGCCATCCTTCGCCAATAATTTGATTATTATACACAATTACGCTGCCAACCAAAGGGTTAGGGTATGTGGTGCCCAATCCATTTTTGGCAAGTTCTATACAGCGCTTTATGTATTTTTCATGTATCTTCACACCACAAAAATAAGTCTTTTTGAATTTAGAATGAAAGTATGTTATTACGAGAAATAAAAAAAGAAGATAACCCCAAAATTGCTGCGGTTATTCGGGAGGTTTTTGTAAATGAAGGCTATCCAAAAACAGGTACAGCCTTTGCAGATGTTCAATTGGATTTTATGTTTGAGGCTTATCAAAATCCAAAATCAATTTATTTTGTAGTAGAAGAAAATGGCAAAATTATTGGTGGTGCAGGAGTAAATCAATTGGATAATTCAAATGAGAACATCTGTGAATTGCAAAAAATGTATTTTTTAAAAGAAGCTAGAGGTAGAGGAATTGGAATGCAAATGATTGAAAAATGTTTGGCGAAAGCCAAAGAATTTGGTTACGAAAAATGCTATTTAGAAACATTGCCGGTAATGCTTAATGCCCAAAAATTATATACAAAAGTAGGTTTTGAATACTTAAGCCAACCACTTGGAGGAACAGGTCATACGAGTTGCCCTGTTTGGATGATTAAAAATTTATAATAGAAATGTTGGTAAAAACCTTTAAATCAAAATTGCTGCAAGAGCTTTCTTTTATATATGATGAACAAGAAATTGAAAGTTTCTTTTACTTGTTATTGGAGAGTTATCATGGAAAAAAACGCATCGATTTAGCACTGAATCCCGAAATGGAAATGGATGCCTTACAATTGATTAAATGGGAAAGTGCCTTATCAGAATTAAAAAATCAAAAACCAATACAATATATAATAGGACAAACCGAGTTTTATGGCTTACCGTTTTTAGTGAATGAAAACACCTTAATTCCAAGGCCAGAAACAGAAGAATTGGTAGAATGGATTATTGTTGAAAGTAGCAAGTCAGCAGTCGGGAGTTTGAAAATCCTTGACATTGGAACGGGTAGTGGTTGCATTGCAATTTCATTAGCCAAAAATTTGCCAAATGCTGAAGTTTTTGCTGTGGATGTTTCGGAAAAAGCTTTGGCTGTTGCCAAAAAAAATGCAGAGATTAATAAGATAGAAGTGAATTTTGTAAATGCTGATATTTTAAGTGTCACTAATTTAAATGAACTTCCAACTTCCAACTTTCAACTTCCAACTCATTTTGATATTATTGTTTCCAATCCACCGTATGTTCGAAATCTTGAAAAAGCCGAAATAAAACCCAATGTGTTAGAATTTGAACCTCACTTGGCTTTATTTGTGGAAGATACCGATGCGTTGCTCTTTTATAGAAAAATTGCTCATTTGGCTTCAAAAAATCTTTCAGAAAATGGAAAATTGTTTTTCGAAATCAATCAATATTTAGGAAAGGAAACCGCTGAATTGCTTGAGGATTTAGGTTTTAAATCTATTGAATTAAAGAAGGATATTTATGGTTATGATAGGATGATTCAAAGTACTTTGTAAGAAAGCAACTTCCAACTTCCAACTTTAATTTACTCGTATCGCAACGCCTCAATAGGATCTAACTTAGACGCTTTAATAGCTGGATACAGCCCGGAAACTAAAGCTACAATAAAACTAGTAATTACTGCTGCTAGTATTGCACCCCAAGGAATTACAAAGCCAAATTCCATTACGGTGGCCATCAAATAACCAATTAATATTCCGAAGATAATTCCAACAAAACCGCCAATTTGACCAATTAGTAAGGTTTCCATAAAAAATTGCCAAGCTATAGTTTTGCGTTTAGCACCTAATGATTTTCTAACTCCAATTTCTCTCGTTCTTTCGGTTACCGAAACAATCATGATGTTCATTAGCGCAATTGAAGATCCTAATATGGTAATAATTCCAATTATCCATGCCGATGCACTCAAAACTCCGGTCATTTCAGCAATTCGGTTTACTAAATCATCGCTTCGGGAAATTCCAAAATTATTTTCTTCTACTGGATTTAGTTTTCTAATTTGACGCATAGTTACCGTTGCGTTGTTAACTGCTTCTTCAAAAAATTCTTTTTTATCAACCATTGTACTAATGGTGTAGTTGATACTAGGAACAGAAAACAAAGATCTTGCAACCTGAATTGGAATTAATACGCGTAAATCTTGATTGTTTCCAAAAGTGGATCCTTTTTCTTTTAATACCCCAATAACCTTAAATTTTGCTCCACGAATAGAAATAATTTTGTCAATTGGATTTACATCTTTTAATAGTCCTTTGGAAGCAAAGTCACTTCCAACAATACAATTATAAGTGTTGTTTGAAATATCAAAACCGTTAAAATTTCTTCCTTGTACAACTTCAAATCCATTGTTTGAAGTAAAATATTCATCAACTCCTAATACAGCAATTTCAGGATCTGTTTTTTCATTTTCAAATTTCACTTCGGCTCTTCCTGTAGCAGTAAATGAAAGAGATGTTCTAGTAAATGGGTAGTTGTATTTTTCTTTATAGGCTTTGGCTTCTGGATAGGAAATAATTGGATTAATTTTTTCAACTTCTCCACCTTGATTACGAGTTCTAAATTCATATTGATTAATACTAAATGTATTGGATCCCATTGAAGCAAACTTGGAGTTTAGCGTATAATCAATTGCTGAAACTACAGTAAGAATTCCGACCAATGCCGTGATTCCTATAGCAATAATTAATATTGTAAGTACTGTACGAAGTAATTGCGCTCGAATTGAACCTAATGCAATCTTAATATTTTCTTTAAAAACTCCTTTCATAATCTCAATTTGACACGAATTTACGGATTTTGTTACAAGTTTGTGCTATAAGAATTATAAATTAGTCGAAAAAATTAGATATTTGCAAAGGAAATTAAATTTTACTGTTTTGAATGTTAGAAGACGGAAGTTGGAAGATGTAAAAAAGTTTGAATTTTAGTTTCCGACTACCAACTTGTAACTTATTTAAAATGGCATCCAAACCCAGCATACCAAAAGGTACTCGTGATTTTTCACCATCAGAGGTTTCAAAACGAAATTATATTATTTCAGTAATTCGAAATCATTTTGAAAATTTTGGTTATCAACCAATTGAAACTCCTAGTTTTGAAAACTCCGATACTTTAATGGGTAAATATGGCGAAGAAGGAGATCGTTTGATTTTTAAAATATTGAATTCGGGAGATTACTTGGATAAAGTTACTGCAGACGAGTTGCAAAATATAAATTTCAAACAATTAACTCCGAGAATTTCAGAGAAAGCGCTTCGTTATGATTTGACGGTACCTTTTGCAAGGTATGTTGTACAACACCAAAGTGAAATTGAATTTCCATTTAAACGCTATCAAATACAACCTGTTTGGCGCGCTGATCGTCCGCAAAAAGGACGATTTAGAGAATTTTATCAGTGTGATGCCGATGTGGTAGGTTCTGCATCGCTTTGGCAAGAAGTGGAATTAATTCAATTGTATGATGCAGTTTTTTCTGAATTAGGTTTGAATGGCGTGACCATTAAAATTAACAATCGAAAAATATTATCTGGAATTGCTGAGGTTATTGGAGCTTCCGATAAACTTATTGACTTTACGGTTGCTCTAGATAAATTAGACAAAATAGGTGAAGATGGGGTGAAAAAAGAAATGCTTGAAAAAGGAATTTCAGAACAAGCAATTCAAAAAGTACAATCATTATTTAATTTCACAGGAACAATTTTAGAAAAAATAGCCAAATTATCTGATTTGCTTTCAACTTCTAAGGAAGGAAAAAAAGGAATTGAAGAGCTGCAATTTATTTGTAAAAATGTTTCTAAATTAGGATTGCAAAAAGCCATTTTAGATTTGGATGTTACTTTAGCCCGTGGATTAAATTATTACACAGGCGCCATATTTGAAGTTGCTGCTCCCAAAGAAGTTGCAATGGGTTCAATAGGTGGCGGAGGTAGATACGATGATTTAACAGGAATTTTCGGTTTGAAAAATATGAGTGGGGTAGGAATTTCATTCGGTTTAGACCGAATCTATTTGGTTATTGAAGAGTTAAATTTATTTCCAAATACAGTCACTACAGGAACTAAAGTTATGTTTTTAAATTTTGGTGATGCTCCTGCTTTTGAAGCGATGCAAGCTATCCAGAAATTACGAGCTCAAAATATTAAAGCCGAATTATATCCAGATAATGCCAAGATTGACAAACAATTTAAGCATGCTGAAAAAAGAGGCATTCCATTTGTGGTTAAAGAAATAGGCGACGAAAATTATACTTTGAAGAATATTGTAACCGGTGAGCAAGTTCAAGTTACATTGAGCGAATTGGTTAACAAATTACAATAAATAGTTTAATAAAAAAGCCTCTGTATCGGAGGCTTTTTTTATTTCTATAATAAAGAATGTCTTGTCATGGCTTCAGGTTGTACAACTCCCATTAATTCTAAAATGGTTGGAGCAATATCGCCAAGAACGCCATCGTGAATGGATTTCAATTCTTTATCTACCAAAATAATTGGCACTGGGTTGGTAGTATGTGCTGTATTTGGTGAACCGTCAGGATTAATCATTGTTTCGCAATTTCCATGGTCAGCAATAATAATTGTGGTGTAGTTATTTTCAAGTGCTGCTTCTACTACTTCTTTTACACAAGCATCTACTGCTTCACAAGCTTTAATTGCTGCTTCCATTACTCCGGTATGGCCTACCATATCGCCGTTTGCAAAATTTAAACATACAAAATCAACTTCCCCTTTTTTAAGTTCAGGCACCAGAGCATCTTTTAATTCATAGGCACTCATTTCGGGTTGTAAATCGTAGGTGGCTACTTTAGGAGAGTTTCGTAAGATTCGGGTTTCTCCTTCAAACGGGATTTCTCTTCCGCCAGAAAAGAAGAAAGTTACATGTGGATATTTTTCTGTTTCAGCAATACGAATTTGTGTTTTTCCTGCTTTTTCTAATACTTCGCCAAGTGTTTCTGTGATATTATCTTTATCATAAATTACATGCACATTTTGATAGGTATCATCATAATTGGTCATGGTAACATAATACAAATTCATTTTATGCATGTTGAATTCGTGTAAGTCTTTTTGAGAAAGCACTTCGGTTAATTCACGACCTCTATCAGTTCTGAAATTAAAGAAAATTACTACATCATCATCTTCAATTTTTGCTAATGAATTTCCTTTTTCATCCACCATAACAAGGGGTTGTAGGAATTCATCGGTTACATTATCGGCATAACTTTTTTGAATACTGTCCAAAGCATTTGAGCATGAAGTTCCAACATTATGAACTAATAAATCATAAGCTAGTTTTACTCTTTCCCATCGCTTATCACGGTCCATAGCATAGTATCTACCAATGATTGTTGCGATTTTTGCATTCGAATTTTGAATGTGATTTTCTAAATTTGCTATATCAACTACAGCTGATTTTGGATCAACATCTCGGCCATCTGTAAAGGCATGAATAAATACTTTTTCTAATCCAAAATCTTGAGCAGCGTCTAATAAACCATAAAGGTGGGAAGTATGTGAATGTACCCCACCATTAGAAACTAATCCTAAGATATGGACTTTTTTATTGTGGTCTTTAGCATGTTTAAAAGCATCCAATAAAGGCTTTTCATGGTTCATGGTTTTGTTTTGAACCGCTAAATTTATTTTGGCTAAATCTTGATAAACTATTCGTCCGGCTCCTAAGTTCATATGTCCCACTTCTGAATTTCCCATTTGGCCATCTGGCAAACCTACATTTAAACCGTCAGTTCGTAATTGAGCACTAGGATATTTAGTATATAAACTATTTATAAAAGGAATATTTGCATTGTCAATTGCAGAAACTTTAGGGTCTGGGGATTTTCCCCAACCATCAAGAATCATCAAAATTACTTTCTTATTCATGGTAATTAAATTTTCACAAATATAGTCAATTGCAAAATCGAAAAAGGGAAGAATAGCGTTAAATTTAGATAAAAAAAACGAAATCGTTTTAGTAATTTCGTTTTAATTAATTTCCTTATTAATTAGAGAACCAATGCTTTGCGTGATTGTAATCAATGAAATAACGGATGCTAATAGACAATACATTATTCAGGCTTTCTGGGCGAAATAAATTTTTAAAATTTTGACCATAGTCTTGACTAAAATCACCATCAGGATAGTAAGTAGAACTATTTCGGTACAAAACCGAAATTTGACTTCCGGGTGCAAACCACCATGAATAAGATAAATCTAGATTCCAGGAATTATAATATCTATCTTGATTAGATGTATAATTTGTGTTTTCTATAAGGTTTCCATCTTCTTGAAGAGTTAAGAATTTATTTGTTAATGCATAACTCCAGTAATGTCTTACCGATAAGTTGATATTCATAAGGTTGTTAACCGAGTATTTTCCTTGAATAGAGTTGTTAAATGTGGTCCTGTTTCTTCTTGTAAAAATAGTATTTGAGTTGGTATCAAATGCTGCCCATCCAACATTGTTATTCTGATAATTGTAAGCAAAGGAATAGCTTAAAGAAAATTTATCACTAAAACGGTATCTAGGTGTAACCGAAAAATTAATATTATAGCGTTGTTTTTCATTAATAAAAACAAATGTGGGATTAAAGTCTATGGCGAATCTTCTATTGTAATTGGTAGAAACATAAAACCAAGGATTAACAAATTCAGGCTGTGTAACAAATTTTATTTCATTTTCTGACCTAGGCTCATAAAAATCTGAAATTTTCAATGGCCTAAAATTTAACCCAAAACCAAAATAATCATTTTTCTTATTTACCGTATTAATTTCTAATGAAAAATCGGCGCTTTGCAATCTATTTGTTCTGTTGTCAAATTCTAAATATTCATTTAATTGTATAGAAAAACTATTAAATCTTTTTGTAGGATTTAGAATGCGGTAACTTTGATTAGCAAAAAAATCATAGTAATGCGTTTTGAAATTGATTCCTAAATCATTGGGATCAAATTCTTCAGAATAATATTCGGATCCTAAATTAAATCTAAATTTTCCACTAGTTTTAGAAAAGCTCAAATCCATTTCATGTCCATCTCTATTTTCGAAAGTACCAAATTCATTTATAAAACTGTATTTTACATTTCCGGTAAGATTGAAAGAATTTTTCTTTGTATTTAAGTCAAAAACCAAAGCCGAAACATTGGCATCTCTATAATCTCCATTTCTAGTAACATTAGTATTTATTAATGTTACAGAGGAGTTTTTTCTAAATCGCTGATCTAAAACAAACACATTATAGTTGGCTAAAGGTTCAACAAGTTCTTTTCTTCGGTCTCCATTTACAGTATTTTTTATCTCGGCATAAGTGTTGTCCGTAACTGCATTTAATACTCCAACTCCAAGTCCGCTTTTAGTTCTACCTGAAATTTTTAAAGCATTTAATAAATTTATGGTACTTGGGTTTTTAATAAATTCTTCATTGGCATCAAGATTTGCATAAGTAGAAGGGCTTCCACCAATTCTTCGGGAGTAAAAAATATTACCTTTATTAAACAAGTCGGTTCCCTCGGTAAAAAAAGGTCTATTTTCTGCAAATTGTTGTTCAAACGGACCCAAATTTAATACCACATTATCAAATGCAGTTTGACCAAAATCGGGTATCATAATTGCGTCTAAAGTAAAGGCATCATTAATGCCGTATTTAATGTCTAATCCTCCTTTTAATTCTCCTTTTGTTTGTTGTTGGTTACTATTTAAATAAAACGAAGAATACGGAATAAGAAATAATCGGGTAGGAGTGTCAATATTTTCAATGCCTTCTAGTAAGCCTGCTTGTATACTTTCGTTAGTAATTTTATTGTCTATTAAGTTCCAGGTAAATTGTTGTCTATCTCGATTGATGTCCCTATAAAAGTTTAAACCCCAGGTTTGTTTTTTGTCTGATGTAAATCGCAATGCTGCATAAGGAATTTTTAATTCTGCAACCCAGCCATAATTAGTGATTTCTACATGGCTATCCCATATTGCATTCCAGGAAAGATCTTGTTCCGAAGTACTTGTATACATACCGTCAATTTGAACCCCTGCAGCACTTACAGCAAATCGTGCTTCTTGTTGACCGTCGTTATATCCATTTATAAATACTCCAAACATATCTGCGGAAGCATCATTATCTCTTAAAGTTAACTCTTTTCTAATTTTGGATGGTTCATTGTCAAACATTGTTGCACCTATATAAATAGCATCATTGTCATAAACTACTTTTACTTCTGTTTTTCTAGCTTTTAACTCAGGTTTTCCGTTATCTGGATTAATCATCAAGAAGTCTGTTGCTATTTCAGCATTTTTCCATATAGCCTCTGTCAACTTGCCGTCAACATTGATCTTTTCATTACAAAATAGCGTATGTAATTTTTTTTTTGGAGCTTGCGAATATACAAAAACACTAATAAATTGAAGAATAACAAGGAAATAGGATGTAGTTTTTTGCATTTTCAAATTTTCTTGCGGCAAAATTAATTTTCTAAATCATTAATAGACGAAAAATTAAGTTAAATGTTACATTCTAATATTTTAATTTCGAATATAAATCGGCATCCAAGCAATAAATATCTTCTCTAAACTGAAGAATTCCATTGTTTTCCCATGCAGTCCAATACCATAAATGTAAATAAATGGGTTCTTTTATTTTTACTATGATAGTTTTTAGTTCTGGTCTTGGTAAGGGTTTATTATCAATTTTTAAAAATGGATTTTTTGCTAGTAATTTCGAATTTTTAAGGTTGATTTCTAATTGTTTTTTTCTTTGTAATTTGTTGTAATAAGAGATGTCTGTCGTGTCTTTAATTTTCTGTATAGGCCATTTTAGGGAGTCATTTAATATATAGGTAGCCATTTCTAAAGGTTTTTCAAGTCTAACGCAACCCGAGCTTAAGGATCTAAAAGTGTAATCAAAATAATCGCGGTGATTGGTGTCATGTAAGTAAACTGAAAATCTATTTGGGAAGTTTATTTTCATTGAACCTAGCGAATTATTTCTGCTTGGTTTTTGAACATATTTATATAGGTAGGCTTCATTTATTTTCCAATCTTTTGGGTTTATTTCTTCATTGTTTCGATCTATAATTAGCAACCCTTTTTTCTTAAAAATATTATGATTTTTCTTAGCCTCTGGGTAAATATCTTCTCTTAAGATTGTTGGTGGTACAGTCCAATTCGGATTTAAATTTATATTAGATAATTTAGAATCTAAAATAGGTGTCATTCTGGTATCTCTTCCTACAACAATTTTTTGAGAAATTAGAGTGTCCTTATTTTTAACCGCTACAATTGAATAATCGGGAATGTTAATGAGCAAGTAATTTTCTTCAAAATTTTGAGTATACCATCTCCATCTCTCTAGGTTTGCAATAACCTGTTCAATTCGTTGGTTTCTGCTGTAGTTTAATGCTTCAATGGTGCTTTTACCAATTATTGCATCTGGTTTTAGACCATGTCTTGCTTGAAATTTCTTAACTGCGTCTTGCGTTTTTTTATTATAAAATGTAGTTAGAATTGTGTCTTTTTCTTTTAGGTCTCCCCAATAATTCAATCTTTTTTTAACTAGAGGGATGTAGCTGTTTTTAGTATTCGGAACTATTTTTTCCTTTAAATTGATTAATCCAATTGTTTTTTCAACGGGATATTTTTTTAATAATTTCAAACAAGATTTTAGTTTTTTGTATACCCAATGATTTGGCTTGCAATTTTCAAGATTTGCTTTGAGTTTTTCGTTATTTAGTCCTTCTTCTAGAATAAAGTTTACAGGTATTTTCTTTTCCTCTAAATCCCAATTTCGATATAATTTTTTTGGGTTTAATTTTCCATTACTTAGGTGTGAAATTAATTTTTGGGCACTTAAAGTTAGCGCAATATCAAAATTAATGATTAAAGAATCGGTTAGTGCTTCTCTTTTTTCTTCATAATTTATGAGCGTTACTTGGTTGTAATCTTTAGGTTCTAATCCTTCATTTTCTGAATTTGCGATTTCTTGAATTAAGATATCTCTATCAGATTTAGAATTCCAAACCAATTCGAAATTATTTTTTCTGTAAAAATCAATTAATAGATTATTGTGGGTATTCAAAATTAGGGTTGAATCGATAACACTGCTTTTATTATTTGGTGAAAATTCATAAACAGCAGTTTTAAAAATTGAATATTTTAAAATTGATTTGTTCCAAAAAATAAGAATTAAAAAAATAAAAACTAGGTAAAATTTGTTCATGGGTAATCAATTTCTTTTTTCATTAAATAATGTGGCCCTATTTCTAAAATTGAAAATGGATCGCCAATTTTTTTGTAATGTGATTTTTCGTAAAAAGAAACGGCCGTTACGCGAGCGTTAAACCATATCATAGAACCATTTTGACTTTTGATATAGTCCTCGCAGTGTTGAAGTAATTTTTCTCCGAATCCTCTTTTTTGAAATTCGGATAAAATTGCCATTCCTCTTAATTGAAATTGATTTGGGGAATTAAATATACTATTTATTTTAGAAAATACAGAAACTACTCCAACTAATTTCTTGTCATAATATATGCCAAAATGTTTAGTTGAAGGTAAATCATCTCCTTCAAAGTGACAACTTTCAATTGATCTCCCTGCTCTTAATACTGGCTGCCTTATCAATATGGTTTCTAAAGCAGTAATATTTTTAATGATATCCATTTTATTTTGATTAATTTGAATCTGGTAACAATTTAATAATAAAACTTTTAGCTTTGTTGCAGGTTTCTGATTTATAAAGATACTTAAAAATTTTCTAAAAAAAATTTGCAATCAAAGAAACAAATACTTTATATTTGCACTCTCCAATGCGGAAGTAGCTCAGTTGGTAGAGCTCCAGCCTTCCAAGCTGGTTGTCGCGAGTTCGAGCCTCGTCTTCCGCTCTGCAAAAAACCCTAATCATCCGATTCGGGTTTTTTTATTTTATAAAGTAGCCAAATTGGTTTCGGGATCCAGCTCTACAGGATCATGATTTTGAGTAAACCATCTGGCTGTTAATGGACCTTTTAGTAGAATGGTATCGCCTTTAACATCCAGCCAGCTTCCTTCTCGCAAACCTAAAACAGGTGTTTCATTGAATGAATGAAATTCCTTAATTCGGGTTTCTCTAGTTTCTCCCATGTGCTTACTAGTGCTATCAGCATCTAAATAATGCGGATTTAAATTAAACGGAATTGCTCCAAGTGTTGCAAAACTTGGTGGGTAAACTATTGGCATGTCATTGGTAGTTTGCATCGAAATACCTGTAATATTGCTACCGGCGCTAGTGCCAAGATAAGGAATGCCATTTTCGATTGCTTTTGATAACACTTCCATAACTTTGTTTTGATACAATTGGGTAACCAATAAAAAGGTGTTACCCCCACCGGTAAAAATCCCTTGAGCACTTGTAATGGCTTCTGCAGGGTTTGAAAAGGTATGCAAGCCCACCACTTTTTTATTTATTTTGGCAAATGCAGCGCTAACATTTTTAGTGTAGGCATCTTCTGTAATTCCGCCCGGACGCGCATAGGGAACGAAAAGTAGTGTCTCGCAATTTGCAAAATGATTTTCCAATACGGGTAATAAATAATCTAAATAGTCACCTCCATGAATTGTGGAAGTGCTTGCTATGATTAGGTTTTTCATTTAGTAATTCTGATTTATGCAAAGCTACAAATTTATAATTAACAAAAAATTACCATTGCTTTGGCTCTAATTTTGCAAAACTTTAAAATACTTTTGCCAAAAATATTTAACTTCTTTTTCTTGTATACTTTTAAATTTTGTTTCGTTTTACTCTTTTTTCTAAATATTGCTTTAGGACAAACTAATACTGTGAATAGAAAATTAAACGGAAAAGTAACATCTAGTTTTACTGATTTAGAAGGGATATATTTAATCAATAATCGATCAAAAGAGAATACACTAACCGAGCATGGTGGTTATTTTTCTATTCAAGCTTGTGTTGGAGACACCTTAGTTTTTTCTTCTGTACAATTTAAAGCTGCAAAAGTTGCTTTAACTGAAGCCGATTTTAATAAAGAATTATTTTTTGTTAAGTTGTATCCAATTGTTCGTTTTTTGGATGAGGTGCGAATTAACGAATACAAAAACATTAATGCCGTTTCACTCGGAATTATTTCCCCAAATACCAAGCATTATACTCCTGCAGAAAGAAAATTAAAAACAGCGGAAGAACTTCATTGGTATAGTCCATTATTAATACCTTTTGGAGGAATGAGTGTTGATGGTTTAATAAATTCTATTAGTGGAAGAACAAGCATGTTAAAAAAAGAACTAGAAGTAGAAAAAAAAGAACTGTTAATTAATAAATTAGAAGGATGGTTTGAAAAAAAATATTTTATTGAAAATCTTAAAATTCCAGAAGAATATGTCAAAGGGTTTTTGTTTTATTTAGTTGAGGATCCAAAATTCACTGCTGCAATGAAATCCAAAAATAAAACCATGGCTACCTTTATTATGAATGATCTTGCAATTAAATACAAACAACTTTTGAATGATAAATAAATTAAACTAATTTTGGAAATTAGTTTAACGAATTCTATTTATATAGTTGCCCAAATATTTCAAATATTCAGCTTTTATTTTATTGTTTGTGAGCCTTACTTCAATGGGGATTCACAAATATTATATGGCAATCTATCAAGTAGATTTTGTACCACAAAAGAAACGAATTCAAGTTACTTCGCGCATTTTTGTTGATGATTTAAATGCGGCTTTGGAAAAAAAATTCCATGTTAAATCAAATATAGGCTTCTCTCAAGAGACACCTCAAGAAGAAGCTAATCTAAAGAAATACCTTGCTGAAAAATTCATAATTAAAGTGAATGGAGTAGCAAAGCCCATGACTTATTTGAGTAAAGAATTGGACGCAAATGTTATGATTTGTTATTTTAGAATACCAGAAATTTCAAAGATCAATAGTTTAGAAATTGAAAATTCGTTGTTAATGGAATGGAATTCCGATCAGCAAAATATTATCCAAGCAAACCTAAACGGAGAAAAGCAAACAGTAATGCTTACTTCAGATAATTATAAACGAACTATAAAATAATCGCAGAAGTAATTTATTTAAAAAAATAAATTACTTTTATGCTTTAAAATTTATATCCATGCAACACCTTTCATCCTTAAGTAAAGTTTTTATTCTTTGTTTTTCACTTGGAATCTATGCTCAAGAAGCTCCAAAAGCTGCGCCAAGCGAAAAAAATCCAGATAAATTTAAACAGATGTATGATTTATTGGCAACACCAAATATGTATCGTACTGCATCTGGCGCTCCAGGGCCTGAGTATTATCAGCAACAAGCCGACTACAAAATTGATATAGAATTGGATGATAAAAACACCAAGCTATATGGTCAAGAAACCATTACCTATACCAATAATGCTAAAGAAGCTTTAGATTATCTTTGGGTACAATTAGATCAAAACCAACAATCTCGTAAATCACTTTCTCCTTTAGTTGAAAGCAATAGAACAGATCCAGCTATGGGTGTTCAAGGGTTTTCTAGAAAATATTTAGAAGCTGATTTTGATGGTGGTTTTACTATCGAATTTGTAAAAGATGCATTAGGTAAACCAATGAAATACTCCATCAATCAAACGATGATGCGTATTGATTTGTCAAAGGTTTTAAAACACGGTGAAAAGATCTCGTTTTCTATAAAATGGTGGTATAATATTAATAATTATACTATTGATGGAGGACGATCTGGCTACGAGCATTTTGATGCTGACGGAAATAATTTATATGTAATTGCGCAGTTTTATCCAAGAATGGCCGTATATAATGATGTGGAAGGTTGGCAAAATATGCAGTTTTGGGGATCAGGTGAATTTGCTTTGCCTTTTGGAAATTATGAAGTGAACATTACCGTTCCAGCAGATCATGTTTTGGAGGCTACAGGAACTCTACTAAATAGAGCCGAAGTTTTTACACCGGCACAATTAGCGCGATATGCTCAAGCTGAAAAATCTTTTGATAATCCAGTTATTATTGTAACTCAAGCGGAGGCTGAAGCTGCAGAAAAAGGCTTTTCGGATAAGAAAAAAACATGGAAATTCAAAGCAGATAATGTGCGTGATTTTGGAATTTCTACATCTAGAAAATTTATTTATGATGCCATGGCGGTTAAAACCGGAAGCACAACTTCAATGGCAATTTCCTTGTATCCAAAAGAAGGGAATCCACTTTGGGAACAATATTCTACTCGAATGGTGGCGCACACATTAAAAAGTTATTCTAGTTATACTTTTGATTATCCTTATCCAAAAGCAATTTCCATTAATGCCAGGGATCAAGGGATGGAATATCCAATGATTTGTTGGAATTTTGGTCGTCCGGATGCAGAAGGAAAATATACTGATGGCACTAAATACGGAATGCTTGGTGTGATTTGCCACGAAGTAGGTCACAACTTTTTTCCAATGATTATCAATTCTGATGAGCGTCAATGGACTTGGATGGATGAAGGATTAAACTCTTTTATGGAATTTCTTGCAGAAAAATCATTTGACCCTAATTTTCCTCTTCGCCGTGGTCCTGCAAAAAACATTGTTCCTTATATGAGTGGTGATCAAAAAGGTTTGGAGCCAATTATGACCAATTCAGAAAGCATCAGACAATTTGGAAATAACGCCTACGGAAAACCTGCAACAGCTTTAAATATTTTGCGTGAAACCGTTATGGGTCATGAATTATTTGATTATGCATTTAAAACCTATGCCAACCGTTGGAAATTCAAACATCCAACTCCAGAAGATTTCTTTAGAACTATGGAAGATGCTTCGGCTGTAGATTTAGATTGGTTTTGGAGAGGTTGGTTTTATACTACCGATTCTAATGATATTGGTATCAAAGATGTAAAAAAATATTTTGTAAGCAACGAGCCTTCAAAAGAAGTAACCGAGTTTATGAAAAAACAACGCCGTCGTGATAGCAAGCCTGGACCAATGGTTTATATGATTGCTGATGGAAGTGAAGACTTTAAAGCTGAAATGAATAAGCCATTTAAAATTGCCGATTATGCAGCGTTAAATGATTATGTAAATTCACATTTTACAGCCGAAGAACGCGCTAAATTAAATGAACCAAAGTATTTTTATCAAGTTACTTTTAATAAGCCGGGTGCTTTAGTAATGCCAATTATTGTAGAATTAGTTTATGAAGATGGAACTTCAGAAATTCAAAAATTCCCAGCGCAAATTTGGCGTATGAACGATAAAGAGGTAAATAGAACATTTGCAACGCAAAAAGCAATTGTAAAAATTAATATCGATCCAAATTTAGAAACTGCCGATATCGATTTGTCAAATAATAGTTGGCCAAAAGCAGAAGTAAATTCAAAATTTGATTAAGAACTTTGTACCTTTGTACCACTTATTAAATGTAGTGCCATGTTTGGAGGAGAATTCTTTTTTATACTTCTTATAGCTTTTTTATTATTTGGTTCTAAAAACCTTCCCGAAGTCGTGAAAGGGTATGCCAAAATTGTAGCAACACTAAAAAATGCTACCAATGAAATAAAAAATGAAATACAAAACAGCGTTGATGTGAAGGAATTAGATGCTTCTGTTAAGCAAATCACACAATCGTTAACTCAAGAGGTAGAGGAAGTTAAATCTACTGTAGCTGCAACTTCAGCATCTATTGAAAACAATATCTTAAAAGAAGCGCCTTCTGTAGTAACTCAAATTAATGAAGATATTGAAGAAGTTACAGGCCCTATTAAACGCAAAATGTAATGCTTGAAAAAATCATTACTTTAGATAAAAAACTATTTGTTTTTTTAAATAGTTTGGGTTCTTCAACATTTGATGGGCTTTGGTTATTAATTACAAAACAAGCCTATTGGACTCCGTTTTTTTTATTATTGGCCTTTCTTTTATATAAAAAGATTGGAGGTAAAAAATTAGGAATTGTTGTGTTATTTATCGCGTTGATTTTGCTTTGTTGCGACACTTCAGTGGAATTTTTTAAAACTACTTTTGAAAGATTGCGTCCTTGTAATGATCCTGAACTTAAAGGAATTATTCGAATAATTCATCAATCAAATACTTATAGTTTCTTTTCTGGACATGCCTCCAACTCAATGGCAACAATGGTTTTTATTTATATGATTTTGAAGAAATATTATAAATATGCCTTTTTGATTTTTCTATATCCGATAATTTTTGCTTATAGCAGAATCTACTTAGGCGTACATTTCCCTACAGATATTTTAACAGGCTATTTATTCGGGTCTTCTTTAGGACTTGGTTTTTATTCGGTATACCAAAAATATTTCAATAAGACTTAAAGAACTCTCGATACCGTTAATCCGTCTCGGATAGGTAATAAAACGGTTTCTACTCTTGTGTCGTTATTAACCATTTGATTATATTCTAACAATACTATAGTACTAGTATCTTTAGGATTTAATTCTTCTAATACTTTACCGCTCCACAATACATTGTCCGAAAGGATGATGCCTCCAGGATTCATTATTGGCACAACCAAATTAAAATAATGGATGTAATTTTCTTTATCCGCATCAATAAAAACCAAATCGTATTTTTTATTTAATGTCGGAATAATATCCAAAGCATTTCCTAAATGCGCGGTAATTTGATTTTTCCAAGGCGATAAATCAAAGTATTTTTGCTGAATTGAAACCAATTCTTCTTTGATATCAATCGTATCTAACATTCCCTCTTTTTGCATTCCTTCCGCAAGACATAAAGCGGCATAACCGGTATATGTCCCTATTTCAAGTATGTTCTTCGGATGAATAATTTTAGATAACATACTTAAAACGCGCCCCTGAAAATGACCACTTAGCATTCGGGGTTGGAGAATTTTTTGATGGGTTTCTTTAAATAGTTTTACCAACAATTCGGGTTCGTTTTGCGAATTGTGTTCTATGTAGGCTTCTAATTCTTCAGATATAAAATGCATGAAATAATATTTTCAGCAAAATTACAAATTACAATACACAAATTACAAAATCAACTAATTGTTTTACCTTTGCGCCATGATTGATAAAAAAGACATTCGCGCTTTAACTAAAGATGCCCTTCGAGATTTTTTTGTTGCCAATGGTGATAAAGCTTTTCGTGGCAATCAAGTTTATGAATGGCTATGGAGTAAAGGCGCACATAGTTTTGAAGACATGACCAATGTTTCTAAAGAAACACGAGCGATGCTTGAAGCTAATTTTGTGATCAACAATGTCAAAGTGGATACGATGCAACGAAGTTCCGATGGAACGGTTAAAAACTCGGTTCGACTTCATGACGGATTACTGGTAGAAAGCGTATTGATTCCAACAAATACCAGAACTACTGCTTGTGTTTCATCTCAAGTGGGTTGCAGTTTGGATTGTAATTTTTGTGCCACTTCCCGATTAAAAAGAATGCGTAATCTGGAACCAGGCGAAATTTACGATCAAGTGCTTGCAATAGATAACGAAAGTAAATTATACCACAACCGCCCGCTTTCTAATATTGTTTTCATGGGAATGGGCGAGCCTTTAATGAATTACAACAATGTCATTAAAGCAATTGATAGAATCACCTCTGAGGAAGGATTAGGGATGTCCCCCAAACGAATTACAGTTTCTACTTCGGGTATTCCAAAGATGATTATGAAAATGGCCGATGATGGAGTAAAATTTAAATTGGCTGTTTCTTTGCATTCTGCTATAGAAAGTGTTCGAAACCATATTATGCCTTTTAGCACCAATTTTCCGTTAACTGATTTACGAGAATCTTTAGAATATTGGTATCAAAAAACAAAAAGTAAAGTTACCTATGAATATGTGGTTTGGGGAGGAATAAACGACACTAAAGAAGCAGTAGATGCTTTGGTTAAATTTTGCAAATATGTGCCGTGTAAAGTCAATATTATAGAATACAATCCAATTGATGACGGGGAGTTCCAGCAAGCTTCAGATGCAGCCGTTAATATGTATATTAAAGAATTAACTAAACACAACATCGTTGCCAAAGTAAGGAAGAGTAGAGGTAAGGATATTGATGCCGCATGCGGCCAATTAGCAAATAAAGAATCATAAAAAAAAGTCCCAGTTAACTGGGACTTTTTTATTAATTTGAATTATATTAATTACCTATAACAATATTATAAGAATTTCCATTTACGGTATACACTGCCAAATTATCACAATCACCATTTCCATAATCTAAAGTAGCGGTATTGTTGTTTTTTGTAAATGTAATTATACCTTGAACTAAAAGTGGTTTGTTTTGATTTAAACAACTCATTTTAGCTTTAAGTGGTGTTGTGATTGTACTAGTTACCACTCCTGTTGGATGCGTAGTAGTCCAATTTCCAATGATGCTATAAACATTATCATAAAAAATATTTGGAGTACCGTATCCTTCAATAATTTCTCTAGTTCTTGTACCAACTCTGTGGTGACTTTGACCATTAATTGTAGCCGTTAAATCCATATTCATAACTACAATTGGGTGACTTGGAGACGTAGCAGTTGCTTGAGTCATAGTTCTTGTAAATGATTTATCTCCTTCAATTTTGATATTGTTGTGATAAAAATTCACAAAACTGTAATTTACAGTATGGCTAGTTGCAGTAGGCTGATAAGTAAAAGTTATAATAATTTTACCACTAACTACATTATTGTTTGACAAAGTACATCCTGTTCCAAAATCTATTGTTTTAGTAACTTGAGTTCCCGGAGTTAATGGTGTTCCAAAGCTTGGTACTCTTGTAATTGTTGCACATGTAGACAAAGCAACTTCACCATTTTTAAAAGAAAAAGAATTGGATTCGATATTATTGAATTGATCTTCAATAATTGAACCAATATCATCACTTGCTAAATCAATTTTTGAACTTGATTGTGCTTCTTCTTTAGACATAAGATTTTCAGTACGTTCATTTCTGTTACAACCAGCAAAGAAAATACTAGCACAAACTACTGCCATTTTAATAAAAGATCTTGTTTTCATAAGAATAAAATTAATAGGTTATGTCATTAGGACTTTTACAAATATAAAAGGTTTAATCTTAAGATAAAAATAATTTTCAAATTGTTGGAATGTTGTATCTTTGAGGCCCAATGAACATTACTTCGCAAATAAAGCAACCGATAATGCAAGAAATGGAACTTTTTGAAAAAAAGTTCTATGAATCGATGTCGTCTAAAGTGGCCTTATTAAATAGAATCACCTATTACATTGTTAACCGAAAAGGGAAACAAATGCGACCGATGTTTGTTTTCTTAACTGCCAAAATGCTTTCTGGCGGCACTATTAACGAGCGCACATACCGAGGAGCTTGTGTGATTGAGCTAATTCATACTGCTACTTTGGTTCATGATGATGTGGTAGATGATAGTAATAGACGAAGAGGTTTTTTCTCTATTAATGCCCTTTGGAAGAACAAAATTGCAGTCTTAGTTGGTGATTATTTATTGTCTAAAGGATTGTTGCTTTCTATAGATCACGGAGATTTTGACTTACTTCGAATCATTTCGGTGGCCGTTCGTGAAATGAGTGAAGGCGAATTGTTGCAAATAGAAAAAGCGCGTCGCTTGGATATTACCGAAGACATATACTATGAAATCATTCGACAAAAAACAGCTACGCTAATTGCTGCTTGTTGTGCCTTAGGAGCAAAATCGGTTTCTGATGATGAAGTGCAAGTTGAAAATATGCGAAAATTTGGAGAACTTATCGGAATGGCATTTCAAATTAAAGATGATTTATTTGATTATACCGATGAGGCAATTGGAAAACCAACAGGAATAGATATCAAAGAACAAAAAATGACCTTGCCTTTAATTTATGCTTTAAATCATTGTTCGGATAAAGAAAAAAGCTGGTGCATCAATTCGATAAAAAACCACAATAAAAATAAAAAACGCGTAAAAGAAGTTATCCAATTTGTAAAAGATAAAAAAGGATTGGCTTATGCCGAACAAAAAATGGGGCAATTCCAACAAGAAGCACTTTTACTTATTAAAGACTACCCAGAATCGGTTTATAAAGATAGTTTGACACTAATGGTGAACTATGTAATGGAGCGAAAAAAATAGTTTTAGTTTCCTGATTTAAAGCTAACTTGTCTCAATATTGTTTTTCCAAAAGGAATTAAAGTAATTTCTTCCACTTCATTAGTGTTGCTGTTTTTTGCATTTACTTTAATCTGATTATTTTCAAATGCTGCTTTGTTGTTTTCTATGTATTGGTAGCGTATGTTGTTTTTTGGCTTGTATGAAAAATCATCAAAACCTTCAAAATAGTTTCTTCCTTTTAGTTCTTCTGCTTCAATAGCTTTTGCATAAAAAAGTGCTCCATAAGTGAAATAGTTTTCCTGATTTGCATCTTGTTTAATACGAACCTCAGTTTTAAATTCAATTTGAATTTTATCGCTTTTAGAAAATTTTCGGGCTACAATAATAAAATCACCTTCAATTTTATAATTTTCAGATGTAACAATTTCAGTTACCCAAGATGGTTTCCTTATTTTGATCGTAAAACTGGCTTGATTGGAATTAGTAATCAAATAATTAAATTTATTTTCATACGGATATTCGGTCACTACTTCAATTGCAATTGGATTGTTTTTTACTTTAGTCTCTAATTTAGTTGGTCCTAATAGTGCGTTCACTAAAGTAGTTTCGTTTTCTAATAACCACGAATTTTCAATAAAATAGGGTGTAATTCTTCCGGCATTTGGATTACAACAAACGGCCACTTCTTGGTGAGCTGGAGAATATTTATATCGAATTTGCTTTCTGTTGGCTTCAACTTCTCCATTTTTTGTGCCTTCCATTTCATACGAATTGTCGGTTTTTAAATAAGCAATACACGAATGATTTGGATTTCTAGCACCTTGTGCCGCATTATAGAAAGTCGTTTCGATCGCTTCGGCTGTTTTTGATTTTCCTTGCTTTTGAAATAACATCAAATAGCTGTTTAGTAATTCTTGTAACGAACAATATTCATAACCGGTGTTAGTTGCGTCTGCAGTTCTTTGCGCAATCCATTCATCGCCAATTGCACCTCCGGTAAGCGTCGTTACTTTTTCAATTCTTTGGGTATAAATGTCTAATGCTTTTTGCAATTCAGGGTTATCTATTGAATATGCCGCAACAGTAAGCGGTCTTAAATGCTCAAAAGTATGCACCCCGTGGGATTGCAGTTTGTAATCCGGATTAAAGATGTTTTCTAATTTGGCATCTTTTTCTGATTGGTAGGTTTTGCAAAAATCAAGGTATAAAAATCTCGCATATTCTATATATTTTTTATCACCTGTAATTTGATACATTTTATCCAAAACATCGGTAAAGGTAAGTCCGTGGGAAACACCAGCATTGAAATTTTCTCCCGAATAAAACGGACTTGATTTACCAATTGGATAATTAACCATCACATTATTGATTGCTTTTTCAATAACCTCAAATAATTTTTTATCCAAGCTAAATTCATAATAGGCCAGTAAGCCTCTGTACATAGTAGTTTTTGCCCATAATTCACCATTTTCTGACTTGAAATTATAGCGCAAGTCTTTGTCGTAAATTCCAATGTAGCCATCTTCATCTTGGCTCTTAATCACTTCAGTAATGTGTTTTTGAACTTTCTTCAGGCCTTCTTTATCATTTAATAATAATACATTTCTAATGTAGCCATCCCACCAATTTGATTGGGTTTCACTGTTCCACCACTTGTATTGTTCGCTTCCTTCGGCATCGCCATCTTTTAAATTACCAAGATCTTTGGAAACACTATTTTTGTGCAATCTTCCGGTGCTGTAAATTGGATCATTAATTAAATCGGGAACTAGTTTGTCAAGATTTCCCACAAAACCATTGACATCGTATTGCATTTGGGTTTGAATCCAACCCGAAGGTTTTACAGTCCCAAAAGGAAATGATTTGTATTTTTCAACGGGTTTATTTTGAGCACTCAATTGAATTGAAGTCGCTAATGCAATAAGTAAAATGTATTTTTTCATAGAAATTAATTGGTGGTCATTTTAAAATTTAGCGTTCCGCCTTTCATTATATCAGCATAATTAAGAATTGGTTTTTCTAACGGAATGCCATTGAGTTTCTGATTATTTTGATAAATAGTATGCTTTGAAAATCCTTCTGTGGTTATGGTAAATTGTTTGTTATTGCTTATGCGAAGCGATGCTTTTTTAACTTGTGGGGCACCAATTACAAATTCACCATTTGTAGGATTCACTGGGTAAAATCCCAAAGTTGATAAGATATACCAAGCCGACATTTGTCCGCAATCATCGTTGCCAATCATGCCGTTAGGAGTATTGTCGTGAAATTCACTCATGATTTTATTAATGTACCTCTGACCTGTTTTTGGGGTGTCCGAAAATGCATATAAATAAGCAATGTGATGGCTTGGTTCATTTCCATGTGCATATTGACCAATCATAGCCTCTTGACCTAAAAATTTATTTGGATTGGTACTTTGTAATGTGAAAAATTGATCCAATTTTTTTGTGAATTCAGTTGTTCCGCCAAGTAATTCTTTCATTCCGTCAATGTCATATTGAGCAGGTGTCCAAAAATACTGCCACGCATTGGCTTCAGTATAATCACCTGGATTATTCATCGGTGAAGTTGCAGTTATCGGATCAAAAGGAGTTCTCCAATTTCCATTAGTGTCTTTTCCTCGAAAGAGTTGGGTATCCGAATCAAATAAATTTTTATAATAATTGGCTCTTTTCTTATAAACTAGTTCTTCGTTTTTTTGATTCAAATTAAAAGCCATTTGACTCACACACCAATCGTCAAATCCACTTTCTAAGGTTCTAGAAACAGCCTCATTATCTAATTTGTCAAAAGGATAATAGCCGTATTGATTATATAATTCCCAATCGGAATTAATATGGCTTTTGGTTGAAGTTTCTAGCATCGTTTTAAAGGCATCGTTTTTATCAAATCCTTTAAATCCATTTGTGTATGCCGACAGCAACATAGGAATCGCATGGTTGCCAATCATACAAAAATTATCCTGTCCCCAAGCAGTCCAAATAGGAAGAAAGCCTGCTGCTTTATGATGCAAAAGCAGTGTATTTGCAATTCCGTTTATTTTTTCAGGAGCAATTATTTGAAGCAAGGGGAAAGCCCCTCGGTAAATATCCCAAATAGACAAAGTTGAATAATATTCTTTGTTTGGCGCTAAGCCAATTGCATCATTTGCTCCTCTGTATTTGCCATCTACATCGGCAATATTGGAAGGTTGAAGCAACAAATGATACATCGAAGTATAAAATAATTCCTTTTGTTTTTGTGGTGCTTCAATAGTAATTCTATTCAAGTAGGTGTCCCAAACTTGTTCAGCGTTTTTCTTAACTTTATTGAAATCCCAATGTGGAATTTCCGCTGTTAAATTGGCTTTTGCGCCATCACTATTTACGGTAGATAAAGCTATTTTTATTTGTAATTGTTTGTTTTTTGCTAAATCAAAATCTAAAATATATTTCGGTGCGTTTTGATTCTTTTCTTTAGCAAGTTCTTTGATTGTGCTGTAGGGTGTTTCAAATTCTACTGTAAAGAAGTATTTTTTTGTCACCCAGCCTTTGGTTTTGCAATACCCAGAAATTGT
>CAMCBB010000008.1 GCA_945872875.1 Flavobacterium psychrophilum | reverse complement strand
TCACTATTTGCAGGAACTTCATAAATAGTACCTTCTTTGGGTTGTAATTGCTGTTGTAAAAACTCTGGGAGTCTTACCTTACCGATAAAACAAAGCCCTTGTGAATCTCTCTTTTCGGCGGTAATCAATTCCATTTTAGAAGCAATTTCTCGAACTTGTGGCTTAGTTAATTCACCAATTGGAAATAATGCTTTCGCTAATTGCTCTTGCGATAACTGACATAAAAAATACGATTGATCTTTGTTACCATCTTTTCCTGCAAGTAATTGATAAGTTGGGATTCCATTGACCTCAACTTCTCCTTTTCGGCAATAATGTCCGGTTGCTACATAATCGGCACCAAGACTTAAAGCAATTTTCATGAAGACATCAAACTTGATTTCGCGGTTGCACAAAACATCGGGATTGGGAGTTCTCCCTTTCTCGTATTCGTGAAACATGTAATCAACAATTTTCTCTTTGTATTGTTCGCTTAAATCAACGGTTTGAAAAGGAATTCCTAGTTTTTCGGCAACTAAAAGTGCATCGTTGCTGTCTTCAAGCCACGGACATTCGTTGGAAATCGTAACTGAATCATCGTGCCAATTTTTCATGAAAAGGCCAATAACTTCATAACCCTGCTCCTTTAAAAGATAGGCTGCAACGCTAGAATCTACACCACCAGAAAGACCAACTACTACACGCTTCATGTTTTGAAATGCAATTAATTTAAGTTACAAATTTACATCAAATAATAAAAAAAAGTATATGCTTTAATTGTTAAAACATATACTTAAGTAAATTTTATTTATTTGCTATTTATTCTTCTTCTCGAGTAATTTCTCTTTTTACAAATTTTCGAGGTTTTTTAGTTGTCATATTTTCCTTGGTGATTTTACCATTTGTGTTGAATTCCCAAATTCCCTCTTTTTTACCTTTTACAAACAAACCCTTTGCAACAATAACATTATCAGGACTTCTAAAAATAGTAAGCCCATCAAATTCACCATTTTTATAAATCGATTCTTCTAAAGCTATTCCACTTTCTGTATACTTTTTATAAGACCCCTCTTTTTTTCCGTTTTTATAATTGACCTCTTCGGCAATTTTACCACTTGGATAAGTTACTTTTCGCAATCCATTTAATTTTCCATTTACATAATTCTCAGAAGTCATAATAACCGAAGAATCTTCATGGTAGTATTTCCATTCGCCAACATATAACTTGTTCACCAATTTACCCTCACTTACTTTATTCCCTTTTTGATTGTAAAAAATGGTGTAACAAGAATTATCTTTTGAATTAAATTCTCGAGTTGCAATTAAAGTTCCTAATGCGGTATCGTCAAAGAACTTGAAAGTGCCGATTTCCTTACCATGATCAAATGTTCCTTCATAGCGAGGTCGCTTTGATTGTTCATAAATGCCTTTCCAAACTCCGTGTTTTTTTCCGTTAGCATCTATTTGATTGATTTCTTGTGCGAACAATGAAACCGAAAAAAACAATAAGATTACTAAATTTTTCATGTATTTATTTTTAATTAACTATAACTAAAATTTTGAAGTTTTAGTATTAACCATTTATAGAAAAAGCCATCATTACTGACGGCTTTTAGATTATTTTTTTCCTTTTGCTTTTTGCTCTTCTGCCTGTTCCATTACTTCACGAAGCTTCTTTTGAAACTTACCTTCTTTAACAGGTTTTGTTTTATTTTCTTGAATTTGAGCATGGATTTTATCGCTATCAATGAAATACTTTTTGATAACTAACATGATTCCAATTGTGATTAAGTTAGACATAAAGTTATATAAACTTAATCCAGATCCATAACTATTGAAGAAAATCAACATCATAATTGGAGAAAGATAAATCATCATTTTCATAATTTTCGTCATGTCAGGCATTCCCTCTTGTTGAGGTTGTGCCATTTGATTATCTCCCGAAGTCATCTTCATATAGAAGAAAATTGCAATTGCTGCTAATATTGGAAATAAACTTACATGGTCTCCATATAAAGGAATATTAAATGGTAATTTTAAAATTTGATCAAATGAAGACAAGTCATCTGCCCATAGGAAAGGTTTTTGTCTCAATTCAAAAGCCGAAGGGAAGAATCGGAACGAAGCCACTAAAAATGGCATTTGAATTAATGCTGGAATACATCCTGCCATTGGATTTACCCCTGCTTTTGAATATAATTTCATCGTTTCCTGTTGTTTTTTCACAGGATCTTTGATTTTTTCGCTAATTTCTGCTATTTCAGGTCGTAATACTTTCATTTTTGCTTGAGATAAAAACGATTTGAAAGTAATAGGTGACATTGCAATTTTAATCAAAATGGTAAAAATGATAATTGCCAATCCATAAGACATGAATCCTCCTAAGAATCCAAATAATGGAATAAATATTAATCGATTAATCCAACCAAAAATACCCCATCCTAATGGAATAACTTTGTCTAAATTCTTACCCTCATAGGACTTGAGTGTCTTATAATCTGTAGGTCCAAAATACCAATTCATTTTGTAATCTAGCTCTCCTTTACTATTATAAGCTAAAGGCACAGTAGATTTAAATTCTTTGGTAAAAACAGTATCTACTTTTTCATCATCAACTAAAGAAGATGAATGAATTTTAGCCGTTTTAAAAGGTGTATTAGTTAATAAAATTGTAGAGAAAAAATGCTGTTTATAGGCAATAAACGATGCATTTTCTGGCGTTTCTTCTTGATCACTTCCTTGTGAAACATAATCAATCTTACCTTCTTCATATTCAAAATATACTTCGGCATTTTGATTTTCGTAGTTTATACTTTTTTCGTTTCTGTAGGTTTTTAAATCCCATTCTAAATTAGTTTCTTTAGATGAATTTAAGGCAGTACTCAATCCTTGCGAACGAAGGTCGAAATCAACCATATAATCGTTCGGCTTCAAAGTATAATTATACTCTAAGAAAGTAGTTGCCCCCGTTTTTAATTTCATCGACAATACTTTATTTTCACCAACTTGCTTAAAAGTTGGTTCAAAAAACAAGTCTTTTGTATTTAAAACACGGTTGTCTTTGGTTTGTAATGCTAAATTAAAATTGGCATTATTGTTTTTGATCAACTCTACTAATTGGCCTGATCCTTTTGAGAATTTTTCGTATTTTTTTAGAATTGCCTCAGATACATACCCCCCTTTATTTGAAATAGTTAATTTAACTAAATCATTTTCTAAAACGGTGTAACCTTCTTTAGCAGTTGGAAGTGATGCCGAATAAGCAAAAATTCCTAAGGCACCTTGTAATTTTTGTTTTTTTACAGTGTCATTAACAACAGTATCAACTACAACGGCTGCAACTTCTTTAACAGCAACCTCCTTAGCTTTCTTTTGTTTGTCAACTTGTGCTTGTTTCGCTTTTTCAGCTTGTTCCTTTTGTTCAGCTTGCTGACTATTGTACATCATCCACATCACAATAAGGAAAATTAACCCAAAGCCAATTATCGAATTCTTGTCAAATTTCTTTTCTTCCATCATTCTTTTATATTTTTTAATCTGTCGATTAATTAATCAACATGTTACCTATTTTTTATTCTTTACCATTGCAGCAACAAAGCTAACAAAAATAGGCTGCGGATTTGCAACAGTACTTTTGTACTCTGGGTGGTATTGTACTCCGATGAAAAACGGATGGTTTTTCACCTCAACAATTTCTACTAAGCCAGTATCTGGATTGATTCCAGAACTTATTAATCCTGCTTTTTCTAATTCTGATGAATACTTGTTATTGTATTCGTATCTGTGGCGGTGGCGCTCTTCAATTTGCGATTTACCATAAATTTCTTTTGCCAGGGTACCCTCTTTTAAATCACATTTCCATGATCCCAAACGCATCGTTCCTCCTTTATCCGTAATTGATTTTTGGTCTTCCATCAAATCAATAACCGGGTTATTAGTATTTGAATTCATTTCAGTAGAATTGGCATCAGCTAAACCTAATACATTTCTAGAATATTCAATAACTGCCATTTGCATTCCAAGACAAATTCCGAAAAACGGAAGGTTATTTTCTCTTGCATATCGAACGGTTTCTATTTTACCTTCTATACCTCTTTCTCCAAATCCTGGTGCGACCAAGATTCCGTCAATTCCTTTTAATTTTTCAGCAACATTATCTTTATCTACATATTCCGAATGAATACTGATCACATTCACTTTAGTTTCATTTGCAGCTCCTGCATGAATAAAAGCCTCTAAAATAGATTTGTAAGAGTCTTGCAATTCAACATATTTACCAACTAATCCAACATTAATAGTATGCTTCGGATTTTTCAATCGGTGCAAGAAATCATTCCATTGCGATAAATCAGGATTTGATTTTTCGGGTAAGTTTAATTTCTTTAAAGCAACTAAATCCAATCCTTCTTCAAGCATTAAATTAGGAACTTCATATATGGTAGAAGCATCAATAGATTGAATTACTGCTTCGCGTTTTACATTGCAAAACAAGGCCAATTTTTGACGCAATTCATCCGAAATTTCATGCTCAGTTCTACAAACTAAAATGTCGGCTTTAATTCCACTTTCCATTAATGTTTTAACAGAATGCTGAGTTGGTTTTGTTTTTAATTCTCCGGCAGCAGCCAAATAAGGAACTAATGTAAGGTGAATTACGATACCGTTGTTATCACCTAATTCCCAAACCAATTGACGCACCGATTCGATGTAAGGTAAGGACTCAATATCTCCAACAGTTCCACCAATTTCAGTAATTACAATATCAAAATCACCTGATTTACCAAGCAATTGCATGCGTTCTTTAATCTCATTTGTAATATGAGGAACCACCTGAACCGTTTTCCCTAAAAATTCTCCACGACGCTCTTTTTCTATAACCGAAAGATAGACTCTACCAGTAGTTACATTATTAGCTTGTGAGGTTGGAACATTTAAAAAACGTTCGTAGTGCCCTAAATCAAGATCTGTTTCTGCACCATCATTGGTTACAAAACACTCTCCGTGCTCATAGGGATTTAAAGTTCCTGGGTCAACATTAATATACGGATCAAACTTTTGTATGGTAGTTCTATACCCGCGTGCTTGTAATAATTTTGCTAAAGAAGCTGCTATAATTCCTTTTCCTAAAGAAGAAGTTACACCGCCTGTAACAAAAATGTACTTGGTTGGATTCATCGTTTTTTTTTTAGAACAACTAATTACTAGTTGCCCAAACTATTGTTGTGTTGTTATGTAGTTGTTTTTTTAGTTTAAAAACGTAGCAAAAGTATGAAATAAATTGGATTTTATTTAATTTAAAACCATTGAAAATTTTAAACTATTGTTTTGGATATTTTTTTTTGATGTTACGAACCAATTCTTCTAACCCATTTAATTTGAGCTCATAAATTAGTTGCAATTGTTCTCCCAATTGACCTTTTGGAAAGCCTTTATTACTGAACCAAACTACATAATATTCAGGCAAATCAATAAGATAATAGCCCTCGTATTTACCGAAAGGCATTTTTGTATGCGCCAATTTTATGAGTTGTTTTTGTTGGTCATCCATTATATATTATTGCAAAGGGCTTGGTAATTAATACACTCAAAATTAACCTAATCAAACTTATAGTAATACTCTTTTTATTCTTCGACAGGCTCAGACTGACATAAAGAATTTAGTAGTATCTAATTATTTCCAATTAAATACAATCACTTTTATAATATCGGGATGCAAACTATAAAAAACCGGGCAAGTCATTGCGGTTCGTTCTAAAATTGTTTTTGTTTTTTCATCGGCAGCAAGATTCATGTCGAAACTTACATGAATTTCAGAAATTCTTCTTGGTTCGGCAGCCATAATTTTAGTTACCTCAGCAGTTGAATCCGAAAAATCAACACCCATTTCATGGGCTTTAATTCCCATTACGGTAAACATGCAAGAAGCCAATCCGTTGGCTATCGAATCTGTTGGAGAAAATGCTTCTCCTTTTCCGTTATTGTCAGTTGGGGCATCGGTTATAATCTCAGACCCTGATTGTAAATGAATGGATGAAGTTCTTAAATCTCCTATGTAAGTTACCTTTGATGTTGGCATTATTGCTCTTGTTTTATTGTTAAATCTTCGTCGTAATACAATATATAAATTCCGTTATTAACATAACCTCCAGACATTTTTTTTGCATAATCAAATTTACTTTCAATTTGCTCTGAAGCAGTTGCATTGGCACTTTCTTCAAAATTTTGTCCTTGTGACAAACGCAACATGGTATCAAAAGTCAAATCAAATCCTCGAATTGCATATTGATTTGGGAAAATTCTATTTTTCTTTTTAAAGGCGTTGGCAAATTGCTGGGATTCTGGAGTTTCATTTTCTCGAGATGCCGATGGATAGACCATCTTTAATTTGGTTAAACGAGACAAAGCAATTTCTTCAAAATCAAGCGTTTCATTGGGCTCTAAAATTACCAATTGAAGTGGATAATCTTTTAAAGCACTTTGCATCGTATTGGTAACTGTAAAAATAACACCTGTTTTTTCTGATACCAATACCACATAATTCATTCGGTTTTTTACAAAGTACTTTTTGATACTGTCTCCAACAAATCCTCCTTTTTCATTAACACCAACCAATTTAATTCCTTTTTGATATTCTTGAAGATATTGTTTGACAGCATTCTTTTTTGGATCAACCACCGCAATAATATTTCCATTTTTAGCACGCATGTAGTCAAACATGGCATTTTTCATGGCATCATTTTGCGGCATCGATTGATATAAGTTGGTGTAGGATTTCCCCTCCTCTTTAGACAATGGAGAGATGACAGGAATATTTTTGTTTTCCAAAACGCTAGCAACTTTTTCAATATTTACTTGATAAAACGGACCAATTACCGCATGGGTATTTGTAAAATCAGCTCCAGAAACAATCGAAACTGCACTAGTGGTATTTTTAGTTTCTTCAGAATCGAAGATTTTAACATCGAAATTCATTCCTAATACTTTGGCAGAATCTATAGCCATCAACGCACCCGAATAAAAATCGAGAGTCATGTTTAAGAATTTATCTTTTTTCAATCGCTCTGAAACTAAAGTAACCGTGTCGTTTTGAATTTTAGAAGTATTGAAAGGCAAGAACAAAACCAATTTCTTTTTTTGCTGAGAAGACAGAGTTTTAGATAAATCTTTTAAGGTGTTTTTATTTTCTTTTGAAAACGAAAGATTTGCTGGAACTTTCAAGACCATTCCTTCTTTTAACCCATCAGATAAATCGGGGTTCAACCCCATTAATGAAGCTTCGGTGAGGTTAAAAAGACGCGTCAAACTATATAAAGTCTCCCCAGCTTTTACCGTATATTCCAACAAATCGCTTTCTTTAACTTGGGCTTTTTCTGGTGTAATTACCGATTTTGGTGCAGCAACTGCTTTAATTTTCAAATTAAATCCAAGTGGAAGGCTCTCCTTAATTTCCGGATTTTGCAATTCTAATTCCTCCACCGAAAGTCCAAATCGTTTCGCTACATTATACTTTGTATCTCCAGTAACAACAGTATAATCAATTACCTTATTTGGTGCAGTTGTTTTTGGAGCAGCAGATGAATTCGATTGCGGTATACTCTTCGGAATCAATAAAATAGAATTTTCTTTTATTCCATTTTGGGAATCGGGATTTAGCTTATAAATATCATAAGGGGTTACCTTGTATTTTTGCGCAATTGCAGGAACCGTTTCCCCTTTTACAACTTTATGTTTGGTGAAACCTTGTCCGAAATTTGAAAAGGAAAATAACAATACTAAAATGCAAATAACTCTTTTAATCATGTTTTTATAAATTAAATTCCAAAATCAAATACCTTACTGAATTCTAAATTACTCCCACTCAATGGTTGCAGGCGGCTTAGAGCTAATATCATAAACTACTCTATTCACTCCTTTTACTTTATTAATAATTTCGTTAGAAATTTTCATTAAGAAGTCGTACGGTAAATGTACCCAGTCGGCAGTCATACCGTCAGTAGATTCTACTGCGCGAAGGGCCACGACTTTTTCATACGTACGCTCATCACCCATTACGCCCACACTATTCACTGGAAGCAAAATTGCTCCTGCTTGCCATACTTTATCGTACAAACCATGCGATTTTAATCCTTCAATAAAAATAGCATCTACTTCCTGCAAGATACGCACTTTTTCGGGAGTGATGTCACCTAAAATTCGAATCGACAATCCAGGTCCTGGAAATGGATGACGTCCCAATAATTCGGGATCTATTCCTAAAGTTGCACCTACTCGTCGCACCTCATCTTTAAATAACATTCGAAGTGGCTCCACAATTTTTAATTTCATAAAATCGGGTAAGCCACCTACATTGTGGTGAGATTTTATTGTTGCTGAAGGTCCTTTTACCGAAACCGATTCGATTACATCGGGATAAATAGTTCCTTGAGCTAACCAGGTTACGTCTTCAATAATTTTTGATTCATCGTCAAAAACTTCAATAAAAACGCGACCAATAATTTTTCTTTTTGTTTCTGGATCATCAACTCCTGCCAATTCACTCAAAAAGCGATCGGAAGCATCAACACCTTTCACATTCAAACCCATGTCTTTGTATTGGTGCAATACATTTTCAAACTCATTCTTACGAAGCAATCCGTTGTTTACAAATATGCAATACAAGTTTTTGCCTATGGCTTTATTTAATAATACGGCAGCCACGGTTGAATCTACTCCACCCGAAAGCCCAAGCACCACTTTATCGTCTTGAATTTTTTCTTTTAAATCTTTTACGCAATCTTCTACAAAAGCATTCGAAGTAAAATTTTGAGGTACTTCTGCAATTTTCACTAAGAAGTTTTCAAGAATTTGTTTTCCGTCTGTTGAATGGTAAACTTCGGGATGAAACTGAATCGCATATGTTGTTTCGCCTTCAATTCGGTAGGCTGCATTTTCTACATCGTGTGTGCTTGCTAATTTCACACCATTTGTTGGAAGGTGCTTAATGGTATCGCTATGACTCATCCAAACTTGTGAATTTGGATTTACATTTTCAAAGAAAACTTCGTCTTCTTTAATATAACCCAAATTGGCTCTTCCGTATTCTCTAATATTGGAAGCGGCTACTTCACCACCAGAAAAATGAGCTAAATATTGTGCTCCATAACACACGGCAAGCAATGGAAATTTGCCACGAATGTGCGATAAATCTATTTTTAAAGCGTCTTCAGAGCGAACCGAATACGGACTTCCACCAAGAATAATGGCTTTATAAGAAGATAAATCTGTTGGATAATTATTGTAAGGAAAAATTTCGCAGAATATATTTAATTCGCGAACGCGTCGGGCAATCAACTGGGTGTATTGCGAACCGAAATCTAAAATAAGTACATTGTGTTGCATGTGCAAAAGTACTAATCTTGGTCAAATTAAAAAATGTATTTCTGAAATAATTTATTATTAAATTAGCAAAATTTACAAATCGGATTATGATGGTAAAAAAATATTTCTTCCTTGTACTGCTGACTTTAAATTGCACACTTGTTTTTTCTCAAGTATCCATTTGTAGTTGGAATATTATGAATTTTGGAAAATCTAAATCAGATTCCGAAATGGATTTTATTGCAAAAACCATCAATAAATATGATGTGATTGCAATTCAAGAAGTAGTGGCTGGCAAAGGCGGCGCTCAAGCTGTTGCGAGACTAGTTAACATATTAGAAAATAAAGGATTTCACTGGGATTATGCCATTAGTGACCCCACAACTAGCACCAATCGTTCCAGCATTGAACGCTATGCTTTTATTTGGAAAACATCGAAAGTTAAAAAAATTGGTCGAAGTTGGCTTGATGTTAATTATGCAAATGAAATAGACCGAGAGCCCTACATAAGCACCTTTGAATATCAAGGAAAGCAATTTACCATAGTCACTTTTCATGCAGTTCCGAAGAAGAAAAATCCAGCAAGAGAACTAAAATATTTTAAACTATTTCCGGGGTTATACCCAAATTTGAATTTGATTTTTATGGGTGATTTTAATTGTCCACAATCCAACGAGGTTTTTTCTCCTTTAAAGAAAATGGGATATAAAAGCAGTTTAGTCAATCAAAAAACAAGCTTACGCCAAAAGTGTATTCAAAACGATTGTTTGGCTTCCGAATACGATACTATGTTTTTCAATCCAAAAAAAATGAATGCAACTCAATCGGGAATTATTCCTTTTTATAACAGTTTTAATTCTATTAAAGAGGCCCGAAAAATTTCAGATCATGCGCCTATTTGGGGGATTTTTAATTTGAAATAAAATCCAACTTTAATTTTCAACGTATATTTATTAAATTTGAAATCAAATAATCCTACATGTTAAAAACAATTATTTACATAGGCCTAGGTGGCGCTGTTGGAAGTATATTACGCTACTTAACTTCATTATTAGTAAATAAATATTGGAGTCAAGCCTTTCCGTTTGCAACTTTTTTAACTAATGTCTTAGGGTGTTTTATCATTGGAATATGTATTGGTTATCTTGAAAAAAACAATTTAGCCAATGGGAATTTAAAGTGGTTCTTAGTAACCGGATTTTGTGGTGGATACACTACATTTTCAACTTTTGGTTTTGAAAATCATTCCCTTTTACAATCCAACCAAACCCTTTTAGCATTTAGTTATATCGCACTAAGTGTTATACTTGGAATTTTTGCGGTTTGGTTTGGTCTTTTTGTTTCCAAATAACATTTTTTTAACACAAAAAAATGTAATTTCGCATCCTATGAACGAAAAAGACATTCAAGCACTTTCCGAATTATTGGCAACGCCAAAAAAAATTGCCATCATCCCCCACCGAAGTCCGGATGGAGATGCAATGGGTTCCACCCTTGGTTTGTATCATTTTTTGCTGAAATTGAACCACCAACCAGTTGTGATTGCACCCAATGATTTTCCGGAGTTTTTAGCTTGGCTTCCCGCCTCAGATACTGTTTTAGTTTATGAGAATGAAAGAGAAAAAGTAACTCAAATTCTGCAGGAGCAAGAAATAGTCTTTACCTTAGATTATAATGCATTGCACCGCACCGGCGAAATGGAACAGGTATTAAACAAACTTACTGTTCCTATGGTGATGATTGATCACCACCAATTGCCTGAATCGTATGCAACCTATACTTATTCGGATACTGCATTTGGTTCTACTTGTGAAATGATTTACAACTTCATTGGTTTTTTAAATCAAAAGCATTTAATTGATAAAACCATTGCCACTTGTTTATATACAGGGATTTTAACCGATTCGGGTGGATTTCGTTTTCCTAAAACTACCGGAACTACGCATCGAATTGCTGCTGAATTCATTGAATTAGGGGTTGATAATTCGGAAATTCCAATGCTATTGTTCGACAACAATTCATACGATCGCTTACAACTTTTAGGAAGAGCCTTGCAAAACATGAAAGTTATTCCGGAATTAAAAACTGCCTACATCAAACTTTCGCAAAAAGAATTAGATGAATTTAAATATTTAAAAGGCGACACCGAAGGAATTGTAAATTATGGACTTACTATAAAAGGGATCGTATTTGCAGCTATTTTTATTGAACACAGAGACGAAAATATTGTAAAAATATCGTTTAGATCGCAAGGAAGTTTTGATGTAAATCAATTTGCTAGAAATCACTTTAATGGTGGCGGACATATTAATGCTGCTGGAGGAAAATCCAACGAAACATTAGATAAAACAATTGAAAAATTTGAATCCATATTATCAAAAACAATCATCTAGAATGAGAAAAACAACATTTATTTCAGCCCTTATTATAGCATTTTTGATGCTAGTTAGCTGCAAGCAACAACAGGCAAGAATGCCAATTTCACATTCTTCTGGTGAGTTTTTAAAAGCTTCGGTTGATCGGAACAAAAAATTAATCAAAGGAGAAGAAAACAAAATCGATTCGATTATAAAAAGTAATCCGAATATCAAATACATAGCATCTCAAAAAGGATATTGGTATTATTATGAAACTAAAAGTGATCGAGATACCATTCATCCAAAAAAAGGGGATGTTGCTTGCTTTGATTATGAAATTAAAGATTTAGATGGCAATGTAATTTATTCGCAATTAGAATTAAAACCACAGAATTATGTTGTGGATAAACAAAATATTCTAATGGGATTACGCCACGGAATTAAATTAATGAAAAAATCAGAAACAGTTACTTTTTTATTTCCTTCACACATGGCATATGGTTATCATGGTGATGATAGAAGAATTGGAACTAATGAGCCAATTATTTGTACGGTAACTTTAAATGATATTAAAAGCGAAAACAAAACAATACAAGAATAATGAAAAGAATAGCATGTTTATTAGGTTTAGCACTAGCAGTTCTATTAGTAGGATGTAAGGATGACAAACACAATAATTTACCTGACGGAATATATGCCTCAATTGAAACCGCAAAAGGGGAGATTTTAGTTGAATTAGAATATAAAAAAGCACCTGTAACGGTGGCTAATTTTATTTCACTTGCAGAAGGAAACAATCCATTTGTTTCTGAAGAACATAAAGGAAAACCTTTATATGATGGATTAAAATTTCATCGTGTGATTTCTAAAACCAATGGTGACGCCGAAGATTTTATGATTCAAGGAGGTGACCCATTAGGAAATGGATCAGGTGATGCTGGATGCAAATTTAAAGATGAAATAACCGATTTAAAATTTGATAAAGCAGGCTTACTCGCTATGGCAAATTCAGGACCAGGGACTAATGGAAGTCAGTTTTTTATTACAATAAAAGACACGCCTTGGCTTGATGGAAAACATACTATTTTTGGTCATGTGATTGAAAAAGGGATGAATACCGTGAATGCCATTGTTCAAGAAGATGTAATTAATTCGGTTAAAATTATCCGAAAAGGAGAAGCTGCAAAGAAATTTGATGCCGTTAAAATCTTTAGTGATTACTATAATACCGAATTAGAAAATCAAAAAAAGCAAGAAGCTATTTATGCTGCTACTTATAAAAAAGTAGTAACTGAAAAACTTACTTTCTTTGCCAGAATTAAAGCTACAGCAACCAAAACAAGTACAGGGTTACAATTTGCTGTATTCCAAAAAGGATCAGGAAAAAAACCTGCTAACGGGGCTACTGTAAATGTGAACTATTCAGGATATTTAGAAAACGGAGTATTATTTGACACGAGTGATTCTAAAATTGCAGAATCATTTGGAAAATTAGATCCACAAAGAGCAGCTCAAAATGGATACATGCCACTTCCTTATCAATATGGTTCAAAAGGAGGAATGATTCCTGGATTTGAAGAAGGATTATGTAAATTAAATATTGGCGATAAAGCATTAATTTTCATCCCATCTAATTTAGGATATGGTGAAAATGGTGCAGGAAATGTAATCCCACCAAACGCAAACCTAATTTTTGAAGTAGAATTAACCGAATAACTATAACTTAATATAAATCAATTTAAATAATTACCCATGAGAATGAAATTTAATATTGCTTTGTTATTTCTTTTAGGATTAACAATTTCGAATGCACAAACTAAAAAAGCAACCACGAAAGCAACCACAAAAACAACAGTTGCTCCAGCAAAACCTCAACTTACCACTTCTGGTCCAGCTGCACCTGCAATTAATACTAACGAAGGAATTTTCGCAGAACTAGAAACTGTAAAAGGTAAAATTTTAATTAAACTAGAATATCAAAAAACGCCTGTTACTGTAGCTAATTTTATTGCTTTATCAGAAGGAACAAACACGCAAGTAACTGATAAATACAAAGGAAGAAAGTTTTACGATGGATTGAAATTTCATAGAGTTATTAAAGACTTCATGATTCAAGGTGGAGATCCAGACGGAAATGGTCAAGGTGGCCCAGGATATGCTTTTAAAGATGAATTTACAGATGCTACATTTGACAAAGCGGGTATTTTAGCAATGGCTAATTCTGGTCCTAAAACAAATGGATCTCAATTTTTCATTACCCATAAAGACACACCTTGGTTAAATGGAAAACACACTATCTTTGGATATGTGGTTACTGGTCAAGATATCGTTAATGCTATTGCTCAAGACGATGTAATCAATAAAGTAACTATTACAAGAAAAGGTGCTGAAGCAAATAAATTCAATGCCTCTAAAGTTTTTGCAGATTATTTTGCAGGGAAAGCTGAAGAAGAGCGAATTCAAGCTGAAAAAGATGCAGCAGCTAGAGCAGTTGCAAATGAAAAAATCGCTAAAGAATTTGCAAATGGAAAAACTACTGCTAGCGGTTTAAAATATATTGTTTTACAAGAAGGAACTGGAGCAATGCCGGTTGCAACAAGTAATGTAAAAGTACATTATACCGGATCTTTCCTTGACGGAAAAGTATTTGACAGTAGCGTACAAAGAGGTCAACCAATTGACTTTGGATTAAATCAAGTAATTCCTGGTTGGACAGAAGGTGTTCAATTAATGAAAGAAGGAGCTAAATATAAATTTTTCATCCCTTATACTTTAGCTTATGGTGATCGTGGTGCCGGTGGAGTGATTCCTCCAAAAACCGATTTAATTTTTGAAGTAGAATTGATCAAAATAAACAACTAAAAAAAAGCCCTCAACTGAGGGCTTTTTTTATTTAAACTTCCATTCAAATTCGTCTTTGTCATTTATGATGGCACCAATTTCAATACGAATAATTTTACCATATTCTGATTGCAATACCAACCAGTTGCTTTCATTAAAATGATTTTCGGTGGAATCAAAATCTTCTTGTTCCCATGATTTAAATGGCAATTCATTTTTTACCTCTGCTACTTCCCTACCCATTATTTTCTTTCCCAAGACTGTTGCCTCTGGGTACGAAGTGATAATGTAACCCAACCTCATGGATTCGTCTTCATAAAAAGTTATTCGAAGTTGTTGGCTGTTATATAAAAAAATAATGTTTAGATCGTCGTCTTTAAACTGCTTGTTTGGTTCTCCATATATAGCAATTACATCTTTTTGCTTCATGCCAAAAAGTAGTTGATCTACACCATTTTTAGGATTTACTATCATAATTTAAATTTTAAACAAAGTTCGTAATTTTATTATTACATTTATAAAACAAGAACTTTTAATTCTAACTTAGCTCTTAATATATATTTAACCATCAAATAAAACTATTTTGAATTTCACTACAACCGAATTAATAGGCTATTTAGCCTCCTTAGTATTAATGATTTCATTTTTAATGAAGAACATTATAAAACTTAGAATTATAAACTCAATTGGCGCCATTTTATTTATTGGATACGGAATTATGCTTGCAATTTCATGGCCTATAATAATTACAAATGCCTTTATTTTATGTGTAAATACCTATTATTTAATGAAACATTACAACCAATCTTAATTTATATTGATTAAAAATTTAATTTGTTTTAAAAAAGTAATTATTTTTTTTCTTAATATTGAATTAGAATTTAATTAAACAGAATACTAATTAACACTAACAGTGCTTTTCGACTAATGAAAAAAAGTAAAAGAGTAGAGCTAGACAACGAACAAATAGAACGAGTTATCAGCATGGCCCAAGAGGAAAGAAAGCCTTTTGAAGTATTAAAAGCAGAATTTGGAATTACCGAAAATGAAGTAACCGAATTAATGCGAAAAAGATTATCCAAAGACAACTTTGAGCTTTGGAAAAAGAAAGTTACCGCAAGCAAACCAAAGCCAAAACCAATGGTTGACGATGATTTTGACGATTTAGATGGTAAATATTACATGAAAAATAAATTCGATTAATGAAAATTTAACTCTTGTTCAACAAGAGTTTTTTAGTTTTCTAACGATTTTTGCGTCATGCAAGAAAACAAATTCACCGAAATTCAAATAGATCGAATAATTGAAATGGCTTGGGAAGATAGAACCCCATTTGAAGCGATTACTTTTCAGTTTGGCATTTCCGAACAGGAAACTATTGAAATTATGCGACGCGAAATGAAAGCGTCAAGTTTCAAAATGTGGCGCGAACGCGTGCAAGGCAGAGCAACTAAGCATGCTAAATTACGAGTGAATGGCATTGACCGATTTAAATGCAAACTTCAAAGACAAATTACCCATAATAAAATCTCCAAGCGATAAGAAATTATCGCTTTTTTTAACACTATCTATTACAACAAAAGCTTAATTTTGTTGTAAATATTTAGTTATGAAAAAAATATTATGGATTTTATTACTTGTCAATTGCATTGCTTTTTCTCAAGAAGATAATATAACCAAACAAGAAATAGAAGTAAATTCACTTATTAAAGGAACTCTTTTCTCTCCTTACAAAGAAACTCCTGAAACAAAATTAGTAATTCTTATTGCAGGCTCTGGCCCTACTAACCGAAGTGGTAATAGCACCGTAGGCGGAATTAATAATTCTTTAAAATTTCTGGCTGAAGGATTGGCCAAAAACGGCATTGCAGTTTACAGTTATGATAAAAGAATTTTTGCACAAATGATTGCAAAGACATTAGACGAAAAAACGTTGTCTTTTGAAGATTTTATAAAAGATGCGAAAGATGTGGTAACCTATTTTAAATCTCAAAAAAAATATTCAAAAATAATTATTGCAGGACACAGCGAAGGCTCCCTTATTGGAATGGTTGCAGCATTTAACAATGCTGATGGTTTTGTTTCAATAGCCGGAGCAGGAAGAGGCATTGATGAAGTTTTGCTTGAACAATTGGGCAAACAATCGCCAAAAATGAAAGAAGTTGCTCAAGAAGGATTGACCTCGCTAAAAGCAGGAAAAACATTTGAAAATAAAAACCCAATGTTAGCTTCACTCTTTAGAGAAAGCGTGCAGCCGTATATGATTTCGTGGATTAAATACAATCCTCAAACAGAGATTAATAAACTGGACATTCCAATTTTAATTCTAAATGGAACTAAAGACATTCAGGTTCCTCCAAGCGATGCCCAATTATTGCATGCAGCCAACCCAAAATCAGAATTGAAAATCATTGAAAACATGAACCATATTTTTAAGGAAATTTTGGTTGATGAGGATAATGCAAAATCCTACAACAGTCCGAATATTCCTGTAATGACCGAGCTAATTTCCAGCATTACACTGTTTATTAATTCAATTTAAATTGTAACAAATACTCTTTTATAAATACTAATATTTGAAAATCAAAAAATATGAAAAAAATAATTTTAGGTGTAGCTATTGCCACTTTATTCATTAGTTACCAAGCAACAGCACAATCGAAAAAGAATCAAAAAGTTGAAGTTACAATTGACCTTAATGTAGTAAAAGAGGACAAAGTTCAAGTAACCGTTTTGGCTCCAACAATTACAGAAAAAGAAATCGTTTACAACCTTCCTAAAATTATTCCGGGAACGTATTCTGTTGATGATTATGGTAAATTCATTGACGATTTAAAAGCTATGGATTCTAAAGGAAATGAGTTAGAAGTAACCAAACTAGATGAAGATTCTTGGCAAATTAAAAACGCAAATAAATTAAGTAAAGTTACCTATTGGGTAAACGACACCTTTGACATTGAAGGAAATGGTGGTTTCGGAAAAGGCGTGTTTTCTCCTGCAGGAACTAACATTATGGAAGGAAAAAACTTCCTTATCAACAATCACGGTTTTGTAGGATATTTTACCAATAAAAAAGATCTAAATTATACTTTAACCATCACACATCCTGAGACACTTTTTGGAGCTACATCGCTTGTAGATTCAGATAGTAGCACAACTTCTGATGTGTTTTCTGTAGCTAGATATAATGATCTTGTAGACAATCCCATCATGTATTCAGCTCCAAACTACATTACTTTTAATGTTGAAGGAATGGAAATATTATTTAGTGTGTATTCTCCTACTGGAACTCATACCGCTAAAGATTTATCTGCAGATTTAGAAAAATGTATGCGTGCTCAAAAGAAATTTTTAGGCCCAATTAACAGTAACAAAAGATATACCGTTCTTCTTTATTTATCTGATATGAACGGAAAAGATGCAAAAGGATTTGGTGCGTTGGAACACAACAGTTCCACTTCGGTAGTATTTCCAGAAATGATGCCAAATGCTGCACTAGGTAAACAAATTATTGATGTTGTTTCTCATGAGTTCTTTCATATTGTAACGCCTCTTGGAGTGCATTCTAATGAAATTCATTATTTTGATTTTAACGATCCAAAAATGTCTCAACATTTATGGATGTATGAGGGAGTAACCGAATATTTTGCTAATCTTTTTCAAGTAAACCAAGGACTTATTACAGAAGAAGCTTTCTACAAAAGAATGATTGGGAAAATTAAAGGTTCAAAAAGGCAAAATGACACTATGCCATTTACTGTAATGAGTGAAAATGTATTAGTGTCACCCTACAAAGACCAGTACTTAAATGTATATGAAAAAGGTGCTTTAATAGGCATGTGTATTGACATTATTATTCGTGAGAAAAGCAATGGAGAACGAGGGATTTTAGATTTAATGCAAAAACTAACCAACGAATTTGGTCCATTAAGACCATTTAATGATAAAGACTTATTTGCAAAAATAACAGACTTGACCTACCCAGAAGTTGGTGCATTTTTAAACACTTATGTAGCTGGACCTAATCCAATTAACTACGATGATTATTTTGCCAAAATGGGAATTGCAAAAACTAAAATAAAAAAAGCTGTAAATCCATTTATTAATAAAAAATCGGCAGGAATAACAGGTGGAAGCAACAAAGAAATAAAAGTTAAAACCAATAATGATTTGAGTCCATTTTTAACTTCATTTGGATTAAAAGGAGACGATATTATTTCTGCTATTAATGGAACCGAGTACAACTTAGATCAAATTTCAGAATTAATGACCGCTGCTCAAAAATGGAATGACGGTGATGCAATATCAATGAAAATTAAAAGAGACGGAAAAGAAATGACGCTTTCTGGTAAAGTAACATTAGCTTATGAAGAGTCAGAAGGTTATTATAATGTTGACACTTCTAAAGTAGCACTTAAAGAAGCTTGGTTAAAAAAATAATCAAAACTAATTTCTATTTAAATCCTCGTTTTATATAATAAATCGAGGATTTTTTTATTATTTTGCCGAAAATAAATAAACCATGCAAAAAACAATTATTGCCTTATTAGCACTTGTAGTTTTTTCTGCTTGTGAGGAGAAAAAAACCGATAAAAATCTTCACATAACCGGAAACATAAAAGGGTTCAAAAAAGGAACGCTTTACATTCAAAGAATTAAAGACACGACACTTGTAGCTATAGATACCATAAAAATTGATGGTGATTCTCACTTTACAAGTGATTTAAAAATAGATTCTCCAGAAATGTTGTACCTTTTTATTGATCGCGGAGTTACCAATTCGGTTGATACGAACATGCCATTCTTTGTGGAACCTGGAAATATCAATATTGAAACCTCTTTAGATTTTTTTACTGCCGATGCTAAAATTTCTGGATCTAAAAATCAAGAACTTTATGATGAATACAAAAAAGTAGTTTCGCGTTATGTAGATCAAAATTTAGATTTAATTCAAAAAAGATTTGAAGCCTATAAAAACAAAAACACCGAACAATTGGACTTAATACAACAAGAACAGGATGATATTTTGAGAAGAAAATATCTATATACTACCAATTTTGCAGTAAACCATGCCGATTATGATGTAGCGCCTTATTTAGCTGTTGCTGAAATTTATGATATCAATTTAAAATTTTTAGATACCATCGAAAAATCAATGACACCAAAAATTGCCAATTCACTTTATGGTAAGAAATTGAAAAAACTAATTAAAGCCAGAAAAGAATTAGAGAATAAGTAAAAAAATCCCGTTCAATAGAACGGGATTTTTTTACTGACAAGTAGGATCGATATGCTTTCTTAAACGATTAGGGTTTGAAGCAGAACCACTGCAATCCGGAATCATATTATATAAATACAATCCGCCTGTTGGATTTTTTATCTCAACTCGAGTCATAACACGGTCACCATCATCATCAATATCAAACATATTTGGGAAACCGTCACTATCAGAATCAAAAAAAGCTACATCTGTAACTATAGCACCCGTATTATCTTTTTTCAATAAATTTCCACCTGGATTTTCTTTCCATCTGATTAACGCGCTTACAGTTGGGTCTAATTTTCTTTCATCTTTAGAAAATACGCCATCTGCATCATGATCACGGTAGCGTAGTTCATGTAATTTAAATGCAAAAATAATTGGTGAATAGGGTAAAATTGATCCAGCTGAACCATTATAATATGCTAAACCTGAGGGTAAAAACATTACTCCAGCACCATAGTTATTAAAAGTTGTTGGATTTCCACCTGTACCTGGAGTGTAAGTTCCGGTTTTAAAGTTTGGAATAATATGAGACCATCCTGTAATTACCTCTTGTAATCTAAACCAAGTTGGAGTAACAGCTTGATCAAAAGGGGCACTTTTTAATAATTTAATTCCTTTGTAAGCAATATGAATTGAATCCACTTGAGTTGGTCGCTTTTCTGTACCTTCTCTAAATTTAATAAAATAAACTTTATAATCAATACCATCTTCAACAACTGTAGTGTCTTTTAATTGAAAAGCAGTGTCAGTTCTTATTGATGAATGACCGCTTGTAGGCAACAAAGTATCAAAGGTAACATTATAATCAGCATCAAACGTTAAGTAATGCGTGTTGATATAAGAATCAATAGCAGCAAGATCTGTAGCATATTGCGTTGCATAGTCTCGTGGTGCTTCTGGTTCTTCTGTTGAAGTACTTGTACAAGCTGCTATTCCTACAAAAATTGCAAAAACAGAAAGTATTTTAAAAATATTATTCATTATTCATCAAATTTTAAGTGCGCAAGATACAATATTGATTTATTTTTGTAAAGGATTTAACGTTGATTTTAGATAAATTTATGAGAGTAGATAAATATTTGTGGTGTATGCGGTATTACAAAACCAGAAATATGGTTACCGAAGCTTGCAAGAAGAACCACATTACAGTAAATGGTCAGGTGGCAAAAGCTTCTAGAGAAGTTTTTCCTACAGATAAAATCACCTTTAGAAAAGATCAAATTGTACATATAATTACAGTGCTGGATATTCCAGAAAATCGAGTGGGCGCCAAACTGGTGGACATCTACCGCAATGATATAACTCCGGCTGAAGCCTTTGCTCATTTGGAATTATTAAAATTATCTAAAGAGCATTACAGAAAAACAGGAACTGGAAGACCTACCAAAAAAGACCGTAGGGATTTAGACGATTTAGAATTTAAATCCGATATAGAATAGGTTATTAATATTTTGAAAAACATTAAACAAAAAGGAACTCTTTTTTATCTTTACAAAAAAATAATTTTTATGACAGCAAATAAAATTTTATCCCAAACTGAAATTGATCACAAAATCAAGCGTATTGCTTACCAAATTTATGAAACTTTCGTAGAAGAAGAAAGCATTGTTATTGCAGGTATTGCATCTAATGGATATATTTTTGCTGAAAAAATAGCTCGTGTTTTACAAACTATTTCACCGCTAGAAGTAATTCTATGTGAAGTAAAAATGAACAAACAAAATCCAAATTCAGAAATTAGCACTTCTATTTCAAAAGAAGCATATCAAAATAAAGGAATTGTTTTAGTAGATGATGTGTTAAATTCGGGTTCTACCCTAATGTATGGTGTTAAACATTTTTTGGATGTGCCTTTAAAAAAATTTAAAACTGCTGTTTTAGTCGATCGAAATCATAAAAAATATCCAATAAAAGTCGATTTTAAAGGAATTTCATTATCAACATCTTCTTTAGAACACGTTACTGTGGTATTTGAAAAAACTGATAGCTACGCAGTATTAAACTAATAAATCGGCTATTTCAGAAGTAATTTGTGCTACACTTTTATTATCTACAACTACAGTATAGGTTGCTTGATTGTAATAATAATTCCTATCAAAAAGATGCTTGGCAATAAATTCAGGTATATTATCCGGATTTAAATTAGCTAATAAAGGGCGAGAAGCTCTATCTTTCTTCAATCTATTTGCCAAAGTAGTAATAGACGCTTTTAAGTATACCGAAACTACCCCTTCTGCATTTAACAACTCATGGTTATTATAGTAACATGGAGTTCCACCGCCGGTGCTGATAATTAAATCATTTGAAGTATCCTGAATTAATCCTAAAAAAAGTTCTCTTTCTAACTTTCTGAAATACAATTCGCCATATTTATCAAAGATAGCCGGCACCGAGAGGTTGCATTTTTTTTCAATACAAGCATCTAATTCTATGAAAGTTATCCCCAATTTATTAGCTAACTGACTCGCAATTACCGACTTTCCACTACCCATATAACCAACCAAAACAACTTTTTTCATAGATAAAACCTTATATAATAAGGCATTAAGAGTAATTAATAAAAAAAGGCAAATTTAAAACAAAATTGCTTTGAAAAATAAATAATATCGTCATATATTTGCACCCGCGTTCAAGGAAAATAAAAAAGACTCGATAGCTCAGTTGGTAGAGCACATCACTTTTAATGATGGGGTCCTGGGTTCGAGCCCCAGTCGGGTCACTAAAATGACTTCAGTCTTTAAAAAACCAGAACGCAATGACTCGATAGCTCAGTTGGTAGAGCACATCACTTTTAATGATGGGGTCCTGGGTTCGAGCCCCAGTCGGGTCACAAAAAAAGTCGAGCTAAAGCTTGACTTTTTTTATTTATGGCCACGTGGAGAAATTGGTAGACTCGCCATCTTGAGGGGGTGGTGTTGCAAGACGTGTCAGTTCGAATCTGATCGTGGTCACGATAAACAAAAAGTCCAAAACAATGTTTTGGACTTTTTGTTTAAATAAATACATAATTAATTTTCGTTTTGTTCACTTTTTTTATTACTTTTGTTAAACAAAAAATTAGCCATGAGTAATGTAAAGAATACTTTTAGTATTAAAGACCTAGAAAATCTAACTGGGATAAAAGCACATACCATTCGTATTTGGGAAAAAAGATACAATGTATTAGAGCCACTTCGAACCGATACCAACATTCGTTATTATGATTTAAAAGGGTTGCAAAAAATACTTAATATTACCCTTTTACACGATTATGGTTATAAAATCTCCAAGATTTCAAAGTTATCTCCCGAAAAAATACCGGTATTAGTAAGCGAAATAATTTCAAATAAAAGCGCCAAGAATCATGCGATTAGCTCTTTTAAAATGGCAATGATGAACTTTGATCAAAAATTATTTCTAGATACTTATAATAATTTACTTTCTGAAAAATCATTTAGAGAAGTATTTTTTGAAGTGTTTATTCCACTTATGGAAGAAATTGGATTTTTATGGCAAGCAGAAACAATTAGTCCAGCGCACGAACATTTTATTAGCTATTTAATTAAGTTGAAAATTTGGGTAAACACTGAAAAAATTCAAAACAATGTTCCTACCAAAGACGATAAAATATTTGTACTCTATCTTCCTTCAGATGAAGTTCATGAGCTAGGGTTGATGTATCTTAATTATGAAATCATCTTAAGTGGATACAAATCAATTTACCTAGGTGAAAGCGTTCCTGTAGATAGTTTGAAAGATTTAAAAAAATATTTCAATAACATTGTATATGTTTGTTATACTACGGTGGAGCCTAATAAAGAATTTCTTGACTCTTATTTGGACGAAGTTAAAGAACAAATATTAGAAAAAGATTCTAAAATTTGGTTCATCGGCAGAAATGCCCAAAACATAGATGAAAAATTACGCAACGAAACCGTTCGCGTATTTCAAAACATACATGAATTTGTAGAGGAATTATAATTCCATTTCCATAATAAAATGAATAAAGACATCAAAATCATAGGTTCTGGATTTTCTGCATTGGCGGCAAGCTGCTATTTGGCACAACAAGGAAACTCCGTAACTATTTATGAAAAAAATGACACCATAGGCGGAAGAGCAAGGCAGCTAAAGAAAGACGGATTTACATTTGATATTGGTCCAACATGGTACTGGATGCCCGATGTTTTTGAACGATTTTTTGCCGATTTTGGCAAAAAGCCTTCTGATTATTATGAACTAATTAAGCTTTCACCTGCATACCAAGTGTATTTTGGGGAACTTGATTTTGTTACCATTGCCGATAATTTACCAGAAATTATAACCACTTTCGAATCCATCGAAAAAGGAAGCGGAGCCAAGTTGCAAGCCTTCATGAAAGAGGCACAAAGCAACTATGACATTGCCATTAAAGACTTGGTTTATCGCCCAGGAGTTTCTCCAATGGAATTGGTAACAGTAGAAACTGCATTGAAAGTAAATCAGTTTTTTGGTAACATTTCTAAAGACATTCGCAGACGCTTTACAAACAAAAAATTAGTTCAAATACTAGAATTTCCAGTATTGTTTTTAGGAGCTAAACCTTCAGACACGCCCTCATTTTATAGCTTTATGAATTTTGCCGATTTTGGTTTAGGAACATTTCACCCAAAAAACGGAATGTATTCAGTAATACTAGCTATGGAAAAATTGGCTAAAGAACTTGGTGTAACCATTCACACAAATTCTAATATTGAAAAAATAGAAGTTGAAAATGGCAAAGCCGTTGGAATTATTGTTAACGGAAAATATATTACTGCCGATGTAGTTCTTTCAGGAGCAGATTACCACCACTCTGAAACTTTATTGGATATAAAACACCGAGCCTATTCTGAAAAATATTGGGATAAAAAGACCTTTGCTCCTTCTTCACTTCTATTTTATGTTGGATTGGATAAAAAAGTAGAAAATGTAGAACACCATTCTTTATTTTTTGATGTAGATTTTGATGTTCATGCGCAAGATATTTATGATAATCCTAAGTGGCCAGATGAACCATTATTTTACGCAAGTTTCCCCTCAAAAACCGATACGAATTCAGCTCCATCCGGAAAAGAAGCAGCTATATTTTTAATTCCTCTTGCTCCAGGATTAGATGATACTCCTGAATTAAGGGAAAAATATTTTGATAAAATTATTACCCGTTTGGAAAAATTAACCAAGCAGGAAATAAAAAATAATATTATATTTATCGAATCTTTTTGCGTTAATGATTTTATTAAGGACTATAATTCATACAAAGGAAATGCCTATGGAATGGCAAATACGCTGTTACAAACTGCATTTTTAAGGCCTAAATTAAAAAGTAAAAAGGTGAAAAGTTTATATTTTACAGGGCAATTAACGGTACCAGGGCCTGGAGTTCCTCCAGCATTAATTTCTGGAAAATTGGTTGCCGATTTAATAAATAAAAATTGGTGAAATTTTAGATAAATATGAAATCATTATTTGATACCGTCTCATTTGAATGCAGTAAAAATGTAACTCGTACCTACAGCACTTCGTTTACTTCTGCAGTAAAAATGCTTGCTCCTACCATTAGACAGGACATTTATAATATTTATGGCTTTGTAAGATTTGCCGATGAAATAGTAGATTCTTTTCACGATTACAACAAAGAAGAATTATTTGATTTATTCGAAAAAGATTTGGCCGCTGCATTGGAAAACAAAATTAGTTTGAATCCAATATTAAACTCATTTCAACATACCGTTCACAAGTTTCATATTCCTGATGATTTAATTGCGGCTTTCATGAAAAGCATGAAAATGGATTTAGTAAAAACAAATTATAATACCGATGCAGAATACAAAGAATACATATACGGATCGGCAGATGTAGTTGGTTTAATGTGTTTAAAGGTATTTGTGAATGGTGATGATACAAAATATCAAGAATTAAAAGAAGGAGCTATGCGATTGGGTTCAGCTTTTCAAAAAGTTAATTTCCTAAGAGATTTGAAAGCTGATTACGAAGATTTAAGTCGAACATATTTTCCAAATACTGATTTGACAAAATTGGATGAAACTTCAAAACAAAATATTATTTCTGAAATTGAAGCCGACTTTGAAGCCAGCTACCAAGGAATAATAAATTTGCCAATTGAGGCTAAATTTGGAGTTTACACTGCTTATATTTATTATAAAAAGTTACTTTCAAAATTAAAGAAAACACCTTCGGAAGAAATAAAAAACACTAGAATTCGTGTTTCCGACTACCAAAAAATGCAATTATTTGCAAAATGTTATTTTAGTTATAAGTTAAATAGTATTTAATCCTATTCAATCATGATACTTCAAATTGTAGTTTTTTTTCTTACCTTTTGCATTATGGAATTTATGGCTTGGTTTAGCCACAAATACATCATGCACGGATTTCTTTGGGTACTTCACGCAGATCACCACAAGAAAGACCACAATTCTTGGTTTGAAAGAAATGATGCTTTTTTTATTTTTTATGCGGTTGTTAGCGTTGGCTGTTTTTTACTTTGGCAAAAAGGTATTTTTGAGCTAGGAATTGCAGTAGGATTAGGAATTTTTGCCTATGGATTGGCTTATTTTATGGTGCATGATATTTTTATTCACCAACGATTTAAATTATTTAGAAATGCTGACAATAGATATTCTCGTGCCGTTCGTAGAGCGCATAAAATGCACCACAAACACATTGGCAAAGAAGATGGAGAATGTTTTGGAATGCTAGTTGTTCCTTTTAAATACTTCAAAAAATAAAAAAAATCCCGATGAAAACATCGGGACTTTTTTTATAATTTAAAATTTACTTTTTACTTAATTTCTTCAATTCAGCGCCTCCCGGTAATTTCATTTTATCGGTTAAGGATGAAATCTCATTTAAATCAAAACTTCCGGTAATTGACATCAATACACTTTCATCTTTTCCTGATCCATCCATAAAAAGCAACAATTCTTTTACTTCACTTTCTGATGCTCCAGGTCTAACATATATTTTTACCAATTTTCCGTTTTCATTCATTTTCATTAACTCATTCAATCCAGCAGTTTTTGAGTATTTATCTGCTTCCATTTTCATGTCACTGCTTTTCTCATCGCTCGAAGTAATGAAAACTTTTAAGTTATCTAATTTCTTTATCAGGTTAATATATTGCTGCGTTTCTTTGTCATTTGCTTCAACATTACTCAACATTGAAAACATCTTTTTATTAACTAAAATTGAATTAATATCCTCTTGATTTTCGAATTTATCAAAAGCCGATTGTGCAAAAAAAGCATTAGAAAATAATGCCAAAACGATAATTACTATTCTATTTATGATCATGATTTCTTTTTGTTATGTGACTAATTGAATCATTCAAAAATACAGAAACAAAATAAAGCGTGTTATAAAAAAAGGTTAAAGTTTAAGGTTTAGGCCTATATTAAAGTTTCTGCCGCGAGTAGAATAGCCGCTATTTTCAGTGAAATCCTGATTAAATACATTGGTTACATTTCCAAAAACATTTAATCGATTAGAAATAACTTCAAATTTGACTAAAGCATTCAATAATTTGTAAGACCCCAATTTTGCAGGAACAATCTCATATAAATTTCCATCATAAAAAGTATCATTTCTGTCATCTACGTATTGATAGTTAACATTAAAAAACATCCTTTTTGTTGCTGAAATATCAATTGAGGCATTTACTTTATGCTTCGGAATCAATCGATTTAATGCTTCATCAACTTGTGTAAATGTATAATTTACATTGCAATTTAAATTAGTTGTAAACGAATATTGTAGCATTGCCTCTACTCCTTTTGCTTTATTTAAACCTTCAATATTGGAATATTTATAATTTGCATCAGAACCTATTGAATTATTTTGCTCGCGATAAAATCCAACAGCATTTAGGGTAAGTTTCTTATTGAAAAACAAGGCTTCAAATCCCGATTCTATTGTGGTATTTTTTTCTGGTGTTAAAGAAGCTGTTCCATATTCGGAATACAATTGATACAAACTCGGCGTTACAAATGCGGTACTATAAGAAGCCAAAAGCTTAAAAGGAATTTCCTTACCAATATTAAAGGATGGATTAATATTATAAACCACTTGATTTCCATACTGGCTGTGCATATTTATTCGTGCTCCTGCATTAACATTCAAACCAAAATCAGAACTATAAACACCAGAAAAATATGAGTCTATCATATTAAATTTGGACGCTTCTTTTGCCAATTCGCCATAAGGAGTTTGAGTATTCATATCAAAAAATTGGTAACTTAATCCCGTAATGATTATAAATTCTTGATTGAATTTATATTTATTAAATCCATCAACTGAAACGCTTCTTGATTCATATTTTGAGTTATCTATCTCATTAGTCCAAGAATTCCATTCTTGATAATTGCGCTGAATTTTACTAAAACTAGAATTCAAATTAAATTCTCCTTTAGCATAAATAAATTTTGGTGAAAACCCAAAACGAAACTGTTCGGTTTTCGATTTATTCAAATCGGTGTCATTCAAACCCGTATTATCAAACTGATAATCATAATCATTATTGACTTTATCATAATTTCCAAAGAAATTTAATGTCAATTTATCGGATGCTTTAATCCCAATTTTAGACAAATAATTAATTCGAGAAAATCGGTCTTTATCATAATTTGAATCGGAATTTAAGTCAGAAATTTGAGACATTCCATTGGTTTCTGTACTATTCAACGATGCCAAATAATTCACTTTATCAATAGTTCCGTTTACAGAAAAACCTTGGTTAAAATCTTGACCGTTATATTTATGATTAGATGCTGTTTTATTAGTGCCAACGCTAGAATAAATAAGAGTTTCTATTGCTTTTTTACTAGATTTCTTCAATGTGATATTTATCACTGCTGTAGCGGCACCCGATCCATAAAGCGTACTTGCAGCGCCTTTCATGATCTCGATGCTCTCAATTTGATCAACAGGAAGCAAACGCAAATCATATTCATGACTAATTCCGGATGCATCCGTCACCGGGTTGCCATCTATTACAATTAATACTTGTTGGTTTTTTCCACCTCGAATGTAGTAGCCTAGGTTTTTACCATTGGCCGATTGGGTCCCATTAATTTCTACTCCGGTAACAGAATTTAGAATACTAGCTAAGGATTGACCTGATTTTTTTTGGAGTTCTAGAGCGGTAATTTTGGTGATTACCTTCCCCGATTTTTCTTTGCTTTGAGAAAATTTAGTATCCGAAAATACTACTTCATCCAATTGTTTAATCGTAATTCCTTTTACTTTATCAATAAAATCATAATTGGTTTTAATTGAATCGTTTACTTGAGCATAGCCACAAGTGGTCGCCAATGCCATACACGCACTGAAGCGAATGAAATTTTTGTTCATTTTTTTGGTTAGTACTAATTTACTAATAATGGGAGAAAAGCACAGAATTACCCATACCCAAACCTTTTTTCCCGAAAGTTTGATACTCAATGTAAATGGCAGGTCTCCTGGCTCGCGTCTTGTTGTTGGCCTTCCCATTCGCCGTGACGAAAAGTGACATC